>WTAT01000005.1 GCA_013139415.1 Desulforhopalus sp. | reverse complement strand
AAGCCGGGCATGAACCTGACCATAGTTCGTTTCTATGTCGGCGAAGACATGGAGGATTCCCTTGTCAATCTCTACAATAAACTGATGGCCAACTATGACAAAATACCACCGGGTGTCAGTCAACCTCTGGTCAAGCCGAAATCCATCGACGATGTCCCTATCCTGACCCTCACCTTGTGGGACAAAAACGAACGCTATTCAGGATACGAACTGCGCCGGATCGGCTCAGAACTGGCCAGTGAACTTAAAAAAGATCAGAATGTTTCAGAGTTAACCATTATCGGTGGCCAGAAGCGCCAGGTGACTATCAGCCTCGATCAGGCCCGGCTGAAAGCATATAATACGTCCTCCCTGCAGATCATGGGGGCGCTCCAGCAGGCAAACTTTATGCTGCCTTCCGGAACCTTCCCGTCCGGCAACAAGGAGTATCTTGTTGAAACCGGCGGATTTCTCACCAACCTGGAAGAAGTTGCCTCGGTGGTAGTCGGAGTTTACAACAACAAACCTGTTTATCTCCGTGATGTAGCCGACCTTATAGACGGGCCGGAGGAACCGGGCAACTACGTCTTTATGGGGCTTGGTCCGGCTGCCGAAGAAAAAGGTCTGCAGCCGGCACCCGGGCAGTTTGAGGCGGTAACCCTGGCCCTGTCCAAGAAACAAGGGGCCAATGCCAGTACCGTGGCACAGCAGTCCCTGGCAAAAGTGGAGGCCCTGAGAGGTGTTCTCATTCCTTCTGACCTGGAGGTAACAGTAACCAGAAATTACGGCGACACGGCCCAGGAGAAATCCGATGAACTGCTGCACCATATGCTTATCGCTACTATTTCCGTAATAATACTCATTGCCCTGACATTAGGTTGGCGTGAAGCTGTGGTTGTCGGTGTTGCTGTACCGGTGACCCTGGCTCTCACCCTTCTGATCACCTACCTGTATGGCTATACCTTGAACAGGGTAACGCTTTTTGCACTTATTTTTTCCATTGGTATCCTGGTCGATGATGCTATCGTCGTGGTGGAGAATATCCACCGGCATTTCAAAATGCACCGGATCAAGCCACTCACTGCGATCCTGGCCGTCGACGAAGTAGGCGGCCCGACCATTCTCGCCACTTTTGCTGTAATTGCTGCGCTTTTACCCATGGCTTTTGTTTCCGGTCTCATGGGGCCCTATATGAGACCGATTCCGGTGGGTGCCTCGGCAGCCATGTTTTTTTCCCTGCTGGTTGCCTTTATTGTCAGTCCATGGCTCAGCTACAAGGTTCTGAAAAACGTTAAAAGTGATGGACATGCGGAAGAACAGGACAGCAAATTGCTCCGTCTGTACGATAAGCTTCTGGGCCCGCTTGTCGACAGCCGTTTTAAAAGAATCATGGTTCTGCTGCTGGTTGGGATACTTCTCTTTCTGTCCCTGCTGCTGCTACCGTTTAAAAAAGTCACCGTTAAAATGCTGCCCTTTGATAACAAAAGCGAGCTGCAGGTGATAATTGACATGCCTGAAGGTTCAACGCTGGAGGAAACAGCTGCCCTGACCCGAGAAATGGGAGAGTATTTAAAGACAGTACCAGAGGTGACTGATTTCCAGTCATATATCGGCACGGCTGCACCCTATAATTTCAATGGACTGGTGCGGCATTATTTTCTGCGTTCCGGCAGTAATGTGGCTGATCTGCAGGTTAATTTTGCAGCAAAACACCACCGGGTACAGCAAAGCCATGACCTGGCAAAAAGGCTGCGTCCGGAGCTTAAGAAAATGGGTGACCGGTACGGAGCCAGCATCAAGATTGCAGAGATTCCTCCCGGCCCGCCGGTTCTCAGCACACTGGTAGCCGAAATTTACGGGCCTGACCCCGATCGGCAGGTGGAAATTGCCCAACAGGTAAAGCAAATATTTACTGAAACCGATGGCGTCGTTGATGTTGACTGGTTTGTGGAAGATGAGCAGCAGAAAATCAGCCTGATTGTGGATAAGGAAAAAGCTGCAGTCAACGGTATCAGTACGGAAGCAGTGGCCAAGAGTTTGCGCATTGCCTTAAGCGGCATGAATGCCGGTATAATTCATTATGAAAAAGAAAAGGAGCCTGTGGAGCTTTTCCTGCGGCTGCCGCTATCTGAAAGGGCTGACCCAGCAGCCTTAAAACGGATAAGCATTCCTGCGTCGGACGGTACCCTGGTGCCGCTGGCGGCCCTGGTCCGCACCGAGATGAAAACAGTTGAAAAAACCATTTACCATAAAAATCTCAAGCGGGTGACCTATGTGACAGGTGATGTGGCGGGCGCCATGGAGAGCCCTGTGTATGCCATTCTGGAGTTGAAGGAAAAGATCAAGCAAATGCAGCTTGCCGAGGGTTATGAGTTAAAACAGTACTCGAGTACACAACCCTGGCTGGAAGATAAATACTCAATGAAATGGGATGGTGAATGGCATATCACGTATGAGGTTTTCCGTGATCTAGGTATTGCCTTTGGGGCTGTTCTCATCCTCATTTACATTCTGGTTGTGGCCTGGTTCAAGAGCTTTGTAACGCCGCTGGTTATCATGGCACCGATCCCCCTCACCCTGATCGGTATCCTGCCGGCTCACTGGATCTTCAACGTCTTTTTTACCGCCAGCTCGATGATCGGCTTCATTGCCCTGGCCGGCATCATTGTGCGTAATTCAATTTTGTTGGTGGATTTTATTCAAATGGAGTGGCGCGACTGCAATGATCTCCGGCTTGCCCTGATAACCGCCGGTGCCGTACGGCTGCGCCCCATTGTCCTGACAGCGGCGGCAGTGGTGGTTGGCTCCTTTGTCATGCTGTTTGATCCCATCTTCCAGGGACTGGCCATTGCCATGATGTTCGGGGCTGTGGCTGCCACCGGATTGACTCTGATAGCCGTCCCACTGCTCTATTATGAATTCTTCAAAAACAAACCATGTCCGCTGGAGCCTGATGATTCAACAGAATAAAAGGTTGCCGGACGACAATTAAACAGAAAGTATATTAACAAACATAATAAAAAATGAAGGAGTTTTTAAAATGATAGTAAACGACTGGATTCACGTAATCGCCGGCACCTTTATTCTTCTCACCGTTGCACTGGGGACCCTGGTACACCATAATTGGTATTTTGCCACTCTGTTTGTAGGCCTCAACCTCTTTCAGTACGGCTTTACAAAATTTTGTCCGCTGGCAATAATCCTGAAGAAAATCGGAGTACGAGAGAATTAATTATAACTGAAAGTACCCCGCAGGTAAGCGATAGACTCCGAGGGGGCATAAATGCCTGAAGTTAATTGAAGATTGAAGATTGAAAACTTTCCACCATAAATCTTCAATCTTCAATTTCTCTGTCAATCGTCGTCTCGTATCGTATGACGACAAATCTTCAATTAACTTTAGGCACTCTCAGTTTTCA
>WTAT01000158.1 GCA_013139415.1 Desulforhopalus sp. | reverse complement strand
CAGGCGCTGCGGACAATTGTACCACTTATCTATCCCGAAATGGCAGAAGTGCCCATGGAGGTAAGGGTAGTAAACGGCGCAAAAACTTTAACCGGGGATCAGCAATGAACCAGTCTTTTTACCAAATAATCATCACAGGTGGGCCAGTAATGTGGCCCCTCGTTCTCTGTTCGCTGATTGTTACAACCGTGATTGTGGAACGAACGATCTTCTGGTTGACTCTTGAAAGGTACCGAAAAAAAAACCTGATGGACCAAATCCTCACCCTGGCAGAGTCAGGGAAATGGGAGGAAATCAGGGAAAAGACAAACACGACCAAAGATCATATCATTCGCATTCTGGTGGTTGGTATCCTGCACCGGCATTATGACATGGCTAGAGCCATGGAATCAGAAACGGAAATGTTAATGCAGCGCATGCATCGTTTTATGCCGGTTCTTGACACCATGATTACCGTGGCTCCGTTGTTGGGTATTCTAGGCACAGTCCTTGGTATTATCAATTCTTTTAACATGCTTGGCAACGAAGGAATTGCAGACCCTAAATTGGTCACTTCAGGCATCGCCCAAGCTTTACTGACGACTGCAGGAGGACTCATAATCTCCATTGTGGCACTGATTCCTTACAATTACTTCAACTCAAGGATTGACAGAGCAATTCATATAATAGAGAAGTATGCGACCAGTCTGGAGGTAGTACATAAAAAACTGAAAAACAGTGAAGGGTCTCACCCATGAAGGTCAGGAGAAAGGCAAGTAGGCAGCCACGGGTCGAGATGCTGCCGCTGATCGACATAGTTTTCCTGCTGCTGATATTCTTTATTTTCGCAATGCTCTCCATGGCGGTTCATCGGGGACTGGACCTTGACCTACCTGAATCGTCCACTGCTCAAATTACCAAGGAAGAAGCTCTTTCTATATCCGTTAAACGATACGATTCGGAAAATACCGGGCTGTTGATCCTGATTAATGACGACCGAGTGAGCCTGGAAAGTCTTGGAGAAAAGTTGCAGGAGATGGGTAAAAACTCAGAAAAACAGCAAGCTCTTATCTTCGCAGAAGAGACTATCTCTTATCAGGAGTTGTTTCAGGTTCTTGACCAGGTCAAAAGTGGTGGGATAAAGGAGATTTCATTGCAGGCCAATAAAGATAGGGAATAAAGGAAGATGTCAAGATTGTTTATCTCTTTCTGCCTGGCCCTGGTCAGCCATATTTACCTGCTACAATTTCATTTTAATTTAACCGACCCCTCTACGCCCCAGCTTATCAGTGATAGTTCGGTTTTCGTAACCCTTGATCAGCGTCAGGAGAAACAACCTGTTAAACCAACACAGCTTTCATCTCAATCAGAACAGAAACCAAAGCAGGAACCAAAATCAAAGCTCTCCCAACCTCCAGCACCTCAATCTGTGCCAAAGGTTGTTTCCTCACCTCAAAGGCCAACATCAATTCTTCCTAAAGCACATAAAATTAACAAAAAAGTTGAACCTGAGCAATTGAACGAAGCACCCGTAATAGTGGAGAAGGAAAAATTACAAAAGCCTGCTGAACCGGTTCTACAGTCACAACCTATCACCGAAAAACACCAGACCACACCGGAATTAGCACCACACTCTGGTTCTGCCTTAAAGTCACAGCAATTGGCATCAAAAACAGCAACTTCATCAGTTATTAAAGCACGCCCCCTGTATCAGCATAACCCAAAACCTGAATATCCAAACATAGCAAGGCGTCGAGGCATGGAAGGAATAGTGATGCTGGAAGTCGAGGTTACTTGGGAGGGAAAAACTGCCACTGTCCGACTACTTAAAAGTTGCGGTTACACAATTCTCGATAAGTCGGCGCTTCGAGCAGTAAAAGAATGGCGGTTTCTTGCCGGGACTACAGACGGTAAACCGGTAACAACCACAGTGATAATTCCGATTCATTTTATGTTGCAGCAATAATGGAGGAAAAAATGTATGAGCAGTTAGATAGCACCCGTGGGTTATTCATCCATAAAACCTCCACTTCCAGTGGAGGACCCTAAAAGGTTCTACCGATCCAGAAATTACCACCAGCTGTTGAGAATGAATTCCCAGGCGGGAATATCCTTATGTAATCGCCTCCTTTAAGGGGGCATCCTGAGACCTCCCGCTCTGCGGGAGGAGCTTCACTTCTTTCACATAACGAGGAGATCGGGCAGGTAAGCACCCTTCAAAACAGGGCATAAACTCCGACTCCGAAAAGCCGTAAATCAACGGGCTCATAAAACCGGTGCCACTATTTGTCACTGAGAGCTTCCAGGGTTACAAAGACTTCGACATCTTTACCGACAACTCCCATCTCAACGAATTTGCCCGTACCGATCTTATACACGAGGCGGTCTAAGGTAAACAGACCGTTAAACCCAATGACTTCCTTGTCTTTTACAGCAGGATGATCCTTTACTCCCGCTAGAGTAAGAGGCAGTGCCAGGTCATAAGCCACTCCTTTTACCGTGAGTTTTCCAAGAACCTCGTAAACATTGTTTCCAATATCAGTGATTTTAACTGATTTGAAAGTCATCACCGGGAATTTACCTGCATCAAAAAAGTCGCCAGATTGAAGGTGCTTGTCACGTTTGGCGATATTCGTGTTGACAGAGTCTGTCTTAATCTCAAAAAAGAATCTGCTTTCCGCCAGATTCTCCGGATCAAATTTCATCTCCCCTGAGAAATCATTGAAATTCCCACCAACCATAGAAAAAATATGACCAATACGAAAATAAAAATTTGAATGGGCCTTATCCAACTGCCAACTTCGTGCTGCGGCCAACACTGTTTGCCCGGCCAGAATCAAAAAAATCAGTGCTATAGTAATAAAACTGAATCTTTTCATAGCATCCTCCTTGAAAAAAGTATTTGTAATATATATCCTGACAAACGGGATTTAATATCAAACTATCTCCCCCATTACCTCCTCAGCCACACTACTCCGGCCATACTACTCCGGCCATACTATTGGGATTGTCCTGTTCCTTTCTTGCTCAGAATCACTAACACTACCACGGCAACAAAGATGGTTAAAAAAGCTGCTCTTGGAACGACATGCTCAAACGAATCACTGACAAACAGCACATGAACCGCTAAAAAGATAATGACAAGACAACCCAGCAGTTTATGGATTGCCTTCCATCTCTTGTAATTCAGTCCCCATTTCTGTCTAAACTGCGAGGAAATCACCATTGAAAGAAGAACCCAGAGCAAAAGACTTCCAACCATTTCCGGCCAGAATTTTAGACCAATAGGAAGATTGGTCACCCCCTCGGGAACTATAACCAGACTCACATGAATGATAGCCAAAAGAGAGACGATAATTCCGTTGACCCGGTGCCATCGCATCAGGACCGAAATACCGAAGAGTTCCTTTAAAAATTTACCCCTTGCTGCAAGCATTATCTGAACAAGCAACAGTACAGCGGCAAGAAGACCTACCAGTTGCCCTCCCCGTAACATTGTTTTATCTAATCCTACCTTATACCAGAGGGTCTGGGATTCATAAACAAACGGTATCGACAGAGCCCCGCTAATGACCAGGAAAAGAACAACAATGACCAGGCCCCGATACAACTTTAACTTTGCCGGATTGGGTTTAACAGGGGAGTCAATAACTTTCATCATTATTGAACACCTCCTTTCATTCATTCTTTTCTTTGACAATAATACATACTCAACAAGAAAACAGCCTGGGAGTCAGTACATAAATCGTTCCCCCCACCTGGCGGCAAGAAAAACACTCAATCATCCACATAATTCAAATAAAATTATGGGACCCTCACAGAAACTGGAAATTTTCAGCATAACGATGGGATTGGAAGGTAGTGTAGACTCCGAAAGATCAATTTTCGGATGGGAACTATTTAAGACCTGGATGGACGCTTATCTCATCCTCGACCACGTCAGGGTCTTCGGCGTTATACCGAATAATATTCTGGAGATGAAAAAGATTTTCATGTTCGATAGTTGTGAATTTCAGGCTCACCTCTCCATTTCCGGTACGAACGATTTCACCAAGAACATCAACACCAGGGGCCTTTCCTGGCAAAAGAACAGTAAATTTACAGTTACCCCCCAGGGGCAACTCATCTTCAATTTCCAACAGGCAACCACCAATGCTGAGATTGGCAATTCGATCAATCGAGTAGACAGCTTCACCTACTGTTAGTTTAGCTTTTACATTAAAAAAAATCCGGCTGAATCGCCTCTTCTCGTCTGCCATGTATCCTCGCACTATTTTTTTGCGACTGGTTGAGTGTTACGGCAACAATTATAATTGTTGCCGCTCTTATAAACTATATCGGTCTCAGTAAAAAATTCAAGGAATCATCTTTGCAACACGGCCATTTTACTACAAATCAACCAAGTGATCTGGGACACACTTTGCTCGAAAAACCTCGCAACAACAGATCCATTTTTCTTTCATTTTCCAACTAACCGACGAATTTTTTCGATTGCAAATAGAGGAACACTGTATACATTAGAGAGCTTGCAATGGGGAAGACCTTTTTTTTCACAACAGCAGGAATAAACCGATACCACCCTACAATCGGAAGTAACAATCCAGGTCGTTTTTTCTTCTGATTTAAACCACTTCCCCAAGAGGGACATATCTGATGGAAGGAAGTAACAGCCCCAAAGGCAATCTTATCCTGCGAACTCTGGCCATGCCGGCTGACACCAACCCCCATGGAGATATTTTCGGCGGCTGGATCATGTCCCAGATGGATATCGCCGGAGGCATCCTGGCCCGGGAAAAGACCTGTTCAAGGATCGTAACCGTAGCTGTTGAATCTATAACCTTTATCAAACCGGTGAATGTTGGGGACGTGGTCTGCTGCTATGGTGAAGTGGTGAAAATTGGTACAACCTCAATCACCATCGACCTCGAAGTCTGGGTGAAACCAACCCTTGACAGACCGGGGACTGAAAATATGAAATCCCAGGTGACCAAGGCAGCCTTCACTTACGTTTCTGTTGACAGGAATGGTAAGAAACAAGTGGTGAACCGTAGCTGTAGTTGCTGAGATACAGTGTATTCCATTTTCTCCGAAAACTCCACTTACGCCACCTACTCCACTTCGGTTTCCCGCTGATTAATAAAGCGAAGAATAGCCGCCCAATATTCAGGAAACATGTCAATCGTGCCGTGATCAGCCCGATCAATAAAGACGATTTCCTTTTCCCCCACGATATGATCAATAAGATTTTTCGTTCGTTCGGGAGCTACCACTTTGTCCTGGCCACCATAAATAACCAGGAGCGGACAGCCGATCCGATCCAGGTAATGAATTGAACCAAATCGGTGTTTGAGAAGCAAAGAGACCGGTAGCCAGGGATAACTCGACCGGGCAATATTTTCTATACTGTCATAGGGCGTAATCAGGATAGCCCCCTGAACTTCTTTTTGGGCTGCAGCATAACACGCCACCCCGGAACCAAGACTTCTGCCAACCAAAAAGATTTCATTCGGGGAGTATCTGCTGACCACGTCATCAATCACCGCCAGGGAATCGGCAAAAAGTTCTGTCTCACCCGGGGTGCCATCACTCACCCCATATCCCCGATAAGCGACAAACAGTGATGCAGCATTGATATCCCTGAACTCATCAATATTCAGAAAGATATCTTCAGCATTTCCCCCGTAATAAATAAGCAATTTCTCCCCCACCAGGCGCGGATTTACCAACCACCCCCGCAAGGTGACAGTCTCCTGTTCGAGATGGTAATCGACAACATTATCATAGCCATGCCCTCCATGACGCGCCGCAGGAGGGAAAAAGATAAACAATTCTTGTCGCAGGTACATAAAAACCACAAAAAACAGGTAACCAATTAACAAAAATAACAGCATCTGAAATAAGAGTGACATCTTCATTTTCTCCCGCTCATTTCTAAAGAACGATGGTTACCAAACATAAATCAGTTATTTATGAGTCTGTTGATTTAGTGAGATTTTCGTTCGAGATCAAGGCATATGAAAAAAATAACCGGAGGCATATAGTCGATATTCCGAGGATTATTTTTTTCATATAACGCAGAGATCGGGCGAAAACACAGTAAATC
>WTAT01000521.1 GCA_013139415.1 Desulforhopalus sp. | reverse complement strand
TTTCTGACATTTTTCAGCTCTCCAAAGATTTCCGTTTACTCATAAAAAAAGCAACTGATTTTTTTCTTGCTTTCAGGAGCAGCGAGAGGGCACTGCCAGCTGGACAAAAAAATCGGCACCAGAAGCTTGACATAAAAAAAGAACCGATAATTGCCAAGGGAAGGATGTACCATTGAATCCCTACGCCCTCTAATGAAAACATCATGGCAAATGGTTCAAAAGCTCCTGTTGCGGGATGCTGCGTGAGAAAAATCACCATCAATGACGACCACAGCAAAACATTCGCCACAACGCTTCCCTTTTTAAGTACCGCAGGTGATGGGTTAAAACGGTTGCCACTGATTTTGTTCAACAAGAACTGAACTCCATAAAAAGGACATATTTTATAACAGTATACGTTCTTGCCTGTAACGATAATTGCTGCAATCGTTCCAATAACAAGAACCCACCAGATCAAATGAGTTTTAACAGCGGGGATATACCCCATAAGTAAACCTGAAAAGCTGCCAATAGAAATGGCAGCATTAAGATAAAAACCAATGACGCCAATGGAGATTGCCATGTAAATGTATCTGAAAGGAGCTTTATTTATTAGAGGACTAAAGGCCAGGAAAAATATTATCAAGACCAGCACTTCACCTAAACCAAACTTCCAAGGTGTCTTCGCCCAGGTCTGCTTTAGTTTAAAATAGTCAACAGCAACAAGATGAGCCCCATTCCTCACTGCTTCGGTTGCGGCCATGGTTGTAACGGTCGCACCTGATACACCATCAATATCGTCACCCACGATAAAATTATTAAAGACGTTCCGCTCAAGAAACTGGTTACGATAATTCGCTTCCTGTATCTTTTTTATAAACGCCGGAGTTTCTTTATCTTCCAGTGGTATAACCTCATGAATTTTTGCATCATCTTTAATCCGAATACCAAAAACAAAAGGCCCACCATATCCCTGCCCTTCCTGGATAAGGATATATTCTCCTTTACCATCGACTTTCTCGCCGACCTGAAAGACAACTGGAGCATCATTAATCTTTTTCAGTTCCAGGTCTGCATATTTTGCTTTGATTAGAGATTCATAATCTTTGTTATCGGTTGTCATTCCAAAGATAAAGGCTGCAATCAAGGAGACGTACGCTCCATACCGCAAAATTCTCCACACCCCAGAATTTGCAGGAGAGGCTGGCCGGACGTTTTGCAACGTCACTGTTGAGATGGTGGCAGGCTCTCGTTCTTTTTGGCGAACCTCAGGTGTCTTACGTATCGCAAGTCGCCTGGTGATATACCTGAATGTTGTCGTCAAAAATACTATTCCCGGGAGGCCAAATAGTAGCATTCCCATGCTTCCTGCCCTTGGAACTCCTTCAAGTACGGCTCCGACGCCCCAGGCAATACTAAAAAGTATCAGTACTATTCCTAAGCTAAGACCAAACCATGCCATCCAATTCAGCGTATACTTCTTTGATATTATCCACAGACCAATTACGGATCCTGTTGTCAGCAAGCCAAGGACATACCAGGTTAATCCCATCATCTGGCAACCTCCTCTTGTGACAATATGCGTCTGATCGTTAGCGTCAAAACAATCAAGCCCGGGAGACCAAAAAGCAATACTCCCATGCTCCCAGCCCTTGGTACACCCTCCAGTACAGCACCAACGCCCCAGGCAATACTGAAAAGAATAAGACCAGCCCCGGCTCCGAGACCACACCAGCTCAACCAGTTCAATACAAACTTTTCAGAGAACAGGTACATCCCGTAAAGAACACCTCCGGTGAGGACGCCAAGTATATACCAGGTGAAATCCATCATACCTCTTTCCCCAACTTCCAGAATTTCTTAACCCGGTCCGGATCACTGACTTTGCCATAGCCAAAGAGAATATCCATCTCCCGCATAAAGCTATGTACAGGCCCTGGCGATATTACATTTCCGGCATCAACCAGGCGATGGTGCCAGAAATCCGGCTTGTTGTATGGGCATGCGGCAATGCAGTTTGCACACGAGCCGTCATTATCAATCCAGAATTTATTGCATTTTTTTGCATCATTATGGAATTTTAAAATAACATGAGAAGCATGCCAGGTATAATCTGGGTCTGAGGAATAGTCAGGTCCCCACGAGGGGTCACCGTGGGTAATTGCCTGCGAAGGACAGCTGTCAGCGCACCGTTTACAGTTTTTACAGAAACTTGCTACACCAAAATCTCGTGGTTTATCATATTCGACAAAATCAAAATCTGTATAGATTTTACTAATCCTCACTCTTGGCCCATGCTCAGGGGTAATAACCTGCCCATTACGGGCTCCTTCACCCAAACCTGCAGCGATAGCGTACGGTGCATTAATACCCACATCATTCATAGAGGCAATAGCGTGGTATCCAAGGCGCTGTAAAAAGACATTGAGTTGACCTGCTATTTTAATGGCGTTTGCATAGGCGTTGCCGGTGGTAGCATCAACCAGCCAGCTTGGAGCTGCAGCCATAGCATGGTAATCCATATCTACCATGATCACGATGACTGTCTTAGGTTCAAAAGGAAAATCTTTTTCCCAGGTGAGCACCTGGTCTGTATGGGAATTATACATTGGGTTATAATCCCACCTCTTGTCACGCTTTGTAATCCCGCATCGCAGAGCCCCAAAAGTTCTAGCGGCACTTTTAATAGCAAGATTTGCCTCCTGGGGACTGGCAAACTGGTACTTGTTTTCAACCAACATGTCCTGGCGCCAGTGTGAAACTGAATTAGGATGTTTTGGCCCTTCCATCCCCCCTCCGCCAAGCTGCTGTCGTGCACTGGAAAAACCTCCGTGCGCCAGGGCAAGTTCCAGCTGACTAAACCCAGGTGTATCCCGATATGGTCCACTCATGAAGGTTTTATTGTCTTTATAAAAATTAAATTCTTTAAAACCTTGTGGATTTTCCTTTTTGAGTTGTTCATTGAAAGCACGGTTTCGCTCAGGGTGCTTGTCATTGAGCACTTTGCTTTTGCCAAACACATTGATCTGATTCCGTTGATCTATCGGCTTATAATCGTCATTGATTGCCAGTGGGAAGTGATCAAGAGGAGTTCCCTCCATTTTTTTTACTATCTTCACACCACTTACGGCAGCTGCTGCTATACCTGCTCCTGCGACTCCAAGTTTGAGAAACGTCCTGCGACTTTTACGCACTGAGTCGTCATTCTGTATGTTTTTTTCTTGTTCAAGATTATCATCAGTCGTCATTTACTTTCTCCTGCTGTCTAATACCTGCTGTCTGTTACCTGCTGTCTGTTAGCTTGTAGCATCGATTCATAACGATTTAAGAGAACTTTCCAGCTTAACCCCCAGTGATCCCGCCGTTTTCCTTTGGTCTGCACCACTCATACTTGAAGTATGTCTGATTTAGATATTGAGACAATTGAAGAGACATGTCAATATCAACTTTTTAGTGCCTTACCCCTCAAGGGGGCACTGAACTGAGTGCTCCTGAAAGCCTGTCATTCAGTTCAATACCCCCTCGGAGTCTGTCGCTTACCTGACGGGTACTCTTTTTAGTACCCCCTTGAGGGGTACTCTCTTTAGTGCCCGCTTGACGGGTATAAAAAACAAGAAACCTGGCGTAAGGCACTAATAATGTTGAAGAGAAAAAGCAGCTTAACTTCGTGTCCGTTCAATTTAACTTAGGTCACTTTTATAAACACTCTATAGAGAAATAAACAAATGACTCCGGATATCCTTGTCGTATTCTCCGTTTTGATGGCTGCAGCGATACTTTTTGCGACCAACCTCCTCCGAAGTGATCTTGTAGCCATGCTTGTCCTGCTCACATTGCTTTTGACCGACACCTTGACAGTAACTGAAGCTTTTGCAGGTTTTTCCGATCCTACCGTCATGATTGTCATCGCAATGTTCATAGTCAGCGAAGCCATAGTATTCACAGGAATCGCCGCCAGTCTCGGAAATTTTATCCTTCGCTATGGGGGGTCAAGCGAGCTGCGATTGATGGTTATGATCATGCTTGTTACCGGGGTTGTTGGTGCATTTATGAGTTCTACTGCAACAGTCGCTATTTTCATTCCGGTCACCCTTGTTGTGGCCCAAAAAGCTAATCTGAATCACCGACGGCTGTTAATGCCGCTTTCTATTGGTGCCCTGGTCAGTGGTATGATGACCCTGATTGCGACCACTCCGAACCTGATCGTCAACAATGCCCTTGATCAGAGAGGGCTGGACGGTTTGAGCTTTTTCAGTTTCACCCCTTTTGGGGTCGCAATTCTTGCCGCTGCCATCCTGTTCATGGCAACTATCGGTCGGAGTTTACTCAGTCGTGACCGTGAGTCGGCTCCAGCACAAAAAAACCAAACATTAAGAGAAATGCTGGCAAGTTATGGGCTCGTCCGGATACACCGTTTACAAATTAATCCGGGCAGCCCATTAATAGACCGTGCTGTCGCCCGGGTGGAGGTGCGTGAACATTACGACTTGCAACTTTCTGCAATTGAACGGAGAATCAAAGGGAAAAGGGTCATTTCCAAGGCAACCCCAGGAACCGTTTTCGAACAGGGAGATATCCTCTATTTTCTTGGCAAAGAGGACAACTGCTTCGCCATGGCAAAAGATATGAACGCTACAATGGCGACAGCCCGGGTCTCTGAAAAGAAGCTGAAATTACTCATCCAAGCCATGGGAGCGGCTGAGGTAATGCTCACACCGGAGTCCAGTCTTATTGGTAAGAATCTGGCCAAAATACAGTTTCAATCACGTTTCAATGGTCTTGTCATAGGTATCCGCAGACATGGCGAACCAATTACAGAGGAGTTGGCCGGTTTACCTCTTGCTTTTGGAGATGTCTTACTTATCAGCGCGAACTGGCCGGACATCCTCAAGTTGAAGGAGTACCGGGATGATTTTTTAGTCCTTACCCTGCCTGAGGATTATCGCGATGTAATTCCTGGCAGAGGTCGGGTTCCCCTGGTTTTGCTTATCCTTTCCTGCATGGTCCTGGCTATGATTACAGGCCTTTTACCAACTGTTACAGCAGCAGTATTGACGGCGACCATCCTTATTCTCACAGGTTGCCTGCGCCTCGAGAGGGTTTATCAAACAATCAGTTGGCAGGCAATAGTTTTAATCGCCGGTATCCTGCCTCTAGCGACAGCGCTCAATAAATCAGGAGCAGCAGACCTCCTCGCCAAGATAATGGTCATAAATATGGGAGACTTAGCCCCTGTGGCCATGCTCGGGTTTATCTTTATCCTTACGGCGGCAGTTGGCCTGTTTATTTCTAATACAGCAACTGCAGTTCTTATAGCACCAATTGCTATCGATGTAGCAATCGACCTCGGTGTTTCGCCACATGCTTTTGCCATGACCGTTGCAATAGCTTGTTCGGCTGCGTATGCTACACCTGTTTCGTCTCCTGTAAATTTATTGATACAGGAGCCGGGGCGGTATTCGTTTATGGACTTTGTACGGGTTGGCCTCCCGTTACAGCTTCTTACCCTGTTCTGTACCATCGGAGTGTTTTGGGTTCTGTATGCGAAATAGGTGCATAAAAGAAAGGGCAAAAACTTTCTACTCGGTCAATTAAATAGTGGAGTGCAACAGTTGAATCAAATTTCCAGCTCATCGCCAATGACTGTCCACGTACAATTGGTGATGAGTTGATGATCCAGGATTATTTATATTTTCTTAGACGTTGCTGGCCGTTACTGATATTCGGCATGATTACGGTTTTCTGGGGAAACTTCGGCCAATCGTTTTTTGTGAGCTGGTATGGTGCAAGTTTTCAGGATTCTTTAGGTCTTTCCGCTACTGGCTATGGTACAGCGTACTCCATGGCAACTTTGGCCAGCGGTCTTTTTCTCATGTGGCTCGGAGCCGCGATTGATAAAATTTCACTCCGCTGGTTTGTTACTTTCAGTGCCTTGGGCTTATTTTCGGCAAGCCTGATGCTGTGGCAGATTCACAGCTTTACAGGACTGGTCATCAGCCTGTTTATGCTCAGATTTTTTGGCCAGGGACTATTGCCACATACAGCCATGACAACAATGACCAGGGAATTTTCCATTCACCGAGG
The DNA here is from genome assembly GCA_013139415.1 of Desulforhopalus sp. Taxonomy (GTDB): domain Bacteria; phylum Desulfobacterota; class Desulfobulbia; order Desulfobulbales; family Desulfocapsaceae; genus Desulforhopalus_A. Next base: position 3,401 of record WTAT01000521.1, on the reverse strand, counting down.
CAAGGCTGCGAGCATAGCTACCAGCGGTGTACCGATTGGTGAAATTATTTTGCCATCCCTCGCGGTATTTTTGATTGCAACTTTTGGTTGGCAGAAGAGTTGGCTGGTGATTGGTTTATCAGTCCCTTTATTATATTTGCCATTTGCCCAATGGTTACTCGGACGCAGCAGGCAGAAGAAATATGCTGAAGATAGCTCGCCATACAAAACTCCTAAACGACCGATCCAGGAACAGGGATCACGCATAACCCTTCTAAAAGATTTTAGATTTTGGTTGGCGCTCCCTGCTATTTTGGCGGCGCCATTTATTATTACGGGTATTTTCATACACCAGGGTTTCTTTCTCCCTCAAATGGGTTGGACACCCCTGTTGTTTGCAAGCTGTTTTGTCTTTTATGGCAGTGCCCACTGGCTGTCATCCATGTATACCGGAGCACTGGTAGATCGCTTTAGTGGCGTACAGTTGTTGAAATTTTATCCCCTGCCAATGTTTTTGGGACTGCTGATTCCAGCAGTAACCTCAGGCAACTGGGTTGCCTACACACTCATGATTTTGCTTGGCACTTCTATAGGTGCTGGCAGCCCGATCATCAGTGCCCTTTGGGCGGAAGTTTATGGCACAAAACACCTGGGGGCAATACGAGCTTTGATTTCGTCTCTGGCCGTCATCAGCACCTCAGCCTCCCCAATATTGTTCGGTTTTTTAATCGACGGAGGCATCTCCGGCCAAGAGCTCTTTATGTGGTTGGATTTTTACGTTCTGGTTGCCATACTACTTTCCCTCTTTTCATTTTCAGCAAAGCAGGTTCTCTAAGACATATCGCTGACAAATTACATATTATATCAGTGGCTGAGTGCCTCCCAGGGAAACTGATCATAATAAACAAAAATTGCAGCAAAGGTTACAATACAGTCAACTCACCTTCCAGTCAACTCACCCTTCGTGGTTCTGGAGATAACGGAGGACCTCAATCATTTTGACTTGAAGATTAGTGGCTGCCTGGTGCAGGTTTTTCATAAACTGGGTGGCTGTGGGTGTATCTTCATCTATTAAATCAGTTATCGCTTTGACGGCAAACATTGGAACAGAAAGGGTTCGACAGACCCAGGCAATTGCAGCAGCTTCCATATCTTTGATGATTGCCCGATTTTCTTCAATAATCTGCATATCTTTCTCCAGAAGATCCAATGAATTCCCTGTGGAAACAGTACCGGTTTTCAGCTGTAAATCCTTTGCAATAATAGAAGTATCGTAGGAAGGATACAGCCCCATCCCATATTGATCAAATCCTGGTAATGGAATCCGTCTATCATGAAAGCAAAATTTGCCGGAGCTAAGATAAACATTGCCTATCTCGCAGCCCCGTCCGGCAATGCCACCAGCCGTGCCGGCATTAATCACCAGATCCGGTTCAAATTTCTCAATAGCTAAATAGGTCATCAAAGCTGCGGGGACGGTCGCCACATTGTCGACATGATGATCGGAATCGTTGCCGCTTACCAGTAATGAGAGCTGAGCCTTCCCCAGATTTCCCTCATACACTTCAAAGGGGATACCGGAACGAAAGGGTCGATTTACTTTACGTAGTTGAAGGCTTTGGAGCAAAGATTCGGCTTCACTCTTCATGGCCATTATAATTGAAATGTTTCGCATGGTATCCTTTCAAATCAGTTAACGGTTCTGTATCATGTTTTGGTATCAATACATTTACTGCGGTGTAAAGGTATGATCAACTATGCCCTGGGAAAATTCTTTATCTTCTCTGGACATTTTCCTTTTCGGATTGCTATACCCAAGGGGGTACTTTTTACCACAGTCGCCCAGCCTCCGACAACGGGTCGTAATTTTTTTCTTTTTCAGACAGGCGATGCACTTCCCTGTTGCTAAGAAATCAATTTCGACATAATGTTCTTCCCGGTATATCAAATGAAATTTATCGGCGAACGAACTATAGAGGCTATGTCGAAAATAGTATTCAGCACTAGAATGTGTGGTTTTTCTCTCCGGGCAATACGAGGAGTACTCATGCTTTTCATAAGCCTTCTCTGCGGTTGTATCCCCATCGCCGAGCGGTCAGTGCCACCAATTGACCTCCCTGGAAATTTTTCCATTAAGGGCGAAGTCCCACCCCAGGCCAGATGGTGGCTCGATCTCCAGGATAGTTCCCTCACTCTTCTTATAGACCAGGCCATAACTGATAATTTTTCCTTGGCAATAGCCCGGGAGAGGATTGAAGAAGCCCGGGCTATAGCCAGACAGGCGGGTGCATTACTCCTACCTACGTTAGATGGCCTGGGCGGAGCCTCATCATTTAGAAATTACGATACTAACACTACTACAGAGAATTATTCCCTGGGGCTGGCAGCCTCTTACGAGATTGACCTCTGGGGCAGGCTACGCAGCCAAAGAGACGCGACAGTTCTTGAAGCGATGGCCACAGAAGCCGATTATCACACTGCAGCCATATCCCTGGCAGCGGAGTTAGCAAACACCTGGTATCAGCTGGTGGAGACCGACCTGCAAGTGAAACTGCTTACCCAACAAAAAGAGACCAACACCAAGGTGTTAGAACTGATTTCCGTACAGTTCCGATCGGGAAAGGTTGGCATCGCTGATGTTCTGCAGCAGCGCCAACTGGTGGAAACCAATAATGGCAATCTGGCCGGACTTCGAGGCGATATACGTGTACTGGAGCATCAGATAGATATACTCATTGGGGTCCCCCCGGGAACTGCAGGGCTACCGCAGCGTGTCCAATTGCCCACCCTGCCCCCTCTGCCCGAAACCGGCATCCCGCTTGACGTTCTCAGCGAAAGACCCGATATCGAGAGCAGCTTTCTCAGACTGAGGGCCGCTGACAACCTGGTGGCCGCCTCAATCGCTGACAGATATCCGAGACTGAGTATCTCAGCAGACCTGTCCACCTCAGGTGAACGATCCAGAGATCTTTTCAACAATTGGTTCTCAACCCTTGGAGCCAACCTTTTCGGACCTCTATTTGATGGCGGACGACGTAAAGCCGAGGTGGCAAGAAATGAGTCGATTGCCAAACAACAGTTTTACAATCATGGTCAGACGATTCTTGAGGCAATAGGTGAAGTAGAAAACAGCCTGGTGAGAGAAAAAGAACAGCAGGTCATTTTGGCTAGCCTTAAGACACAACTGCAATATGCTACAGAATCCGTCCAACACATCGGCAACCGTTATCGGCAAGGGGCGGAGGACTACCAGCGAGTGCTGCTGGCCTTACTCTCCCAACAAGGGTTACAACGGGATATTCTTACCAGCAGACGCCAATTGATAAATTTCCGGATATCACTCTACCGGGCACTCAGTGCGCGTATCCCTCTGCTGGAAATTGGGCCCGTTGCAGAGAACAGTTCCGACATCCCTGAACCAT
>WTAT01000171.1 GCA_013139415.1 Desulforhopalus sp. | reverse complement strand
TTAATTTTTCCCTCCAGTCACTAAAAAATCCTTCCGTTCGCTTACCGCTGAAGGCGCGCTGTATGGAATCCTTCAATTCTTCAACAAGACCGGTGTCGTACATAATATGAAAGGGATAAATGCCGTTGCGCTTGAAACCTTCCTTTAAGGCCCTGATACGTTTTGCCGATGCACCGGGATCGTTGAGACCTCCGTGGGCGTAGATGAGCAGGTGGTCGTATTTTTTTGTATCAACGGATGTCTTTATGAGTTTTGCTGTATTGACAATATCATCAGGCGTGCTCCAGTAACTGCCCCGTTCCTTGAGATTACCGTCATCGAAATGAACGAAGTGGCCAGCTATTTCCAGCCTTTTGGGTGCTGACTTTCCTGATTCGGCATCAGTGGTGACCTGAGAGCGAGAGGAAAGCCCGAAGATGTTCGGCGTCGGAATGGCCAGCCTGAAAACCCAGCCGTCACTGATGTTTTGCAACCAGTCTTCGTACAGCCAGATGGCACAACCTTTAGAGCCCCATCTCGGCCCCCATGAATTCTGAACGATGAAACCATGACTGTTGTAACCGACAATGGCAAAGGCATGGCCCCCTGCGGGGGTGCTTGAAGGTGTTATTACCGCCAGATCGTTGTTGTTCCCTGCCTTTGGTGAAAACCATCCGGAGTGTACAGTGGCTGAGACATAGACGGCACCAACTTCATTGAGCGCTGTATGGTAATCGTTGATTTCCGGTCGCAGGCGATAATAGGCACCGACGGTGCATGACCTGGCGGCCTTGGCCCGGGCAATTGTCAACTCTCCAGGATTAGACGTCGAATAACGCCAGTCCTCTTCACTGCAGACACCCATGTTTTTCCAGCCACGTATTGCTCCACGACAGCTGGAACCTGCATAATCTTCGCCCGGCCACTGGTCGTGCTTCTTCGCCATTTCATAGAGCATCCGCGGACTGGCCTTAAATTGCAGTTTTCTTTTCTTTACATTCAAAAGATTGATAACGGCTGCCAGACCGAAACCAGTACAGGCCCCCTCCTGGCCCTGATTAAGAATATCGGTCCCGCCGCGATTATCCAGTTCCGGCAGCAGTTGAATGAGAGCAGGTTCGTACATACGGTCCCGAATATCGGGCGTGTCCTTACGTGCATTGAGAATACGTTTTTCGCCGGCAACTTTTTCACTTGGAAATGATTTCTTTGCCATACTCTCCTCCATTTTGGGTTTTAAGACCAAAGTGACAATAGTAGGTGGCAATATTGCCAATTTCTTTGCGGTCGTGAGAAAAATATAAAGGACTGTCGTAATTTGGATACAACGGATAATCGGAAGATGTTTCTATATATAACTATACAATGGATGATTATCACGAATGACCTGAAAATCAAGTTTACACTCTCGCCAGATCAAGGCTCTAATCAATGAACGTGTTTTTCAATAATGAAATAGAGAAGACCCTAAATCAACTGGCTCATACATTGGCCAGCCAACAATCAACAGCTTCAGCTACACCACTATTATCGTTTGAGGCGACACTCTGAAAAAGGGTTTTTAAAGACGAAGGACCGTTGGCGACAATAAAGCTTTTTCCGGCCCATTGGAGAAGATCTTCGTCATTATAATCGTTACCAACGGCACAGGTCATACTCTGCTCCAGGCCGACGGAATCAGCCAGCCATTTGACAGCCTGACTCTTGGAAACGGTTGGGGCGAAGATTTCAATCCAGATTGATTTACGGTCCAGGGGCGAGGTGGCCTTAATAACACTGCACTGCTTGAGGAAACTCTTAATTTCGGCTGCAACATCGTGTCCCACCTCGCCTGGAACAATGCAGAGAACCTGGGTGGCTCCACCAAAATCATCGAGCATTTCAGGTGATAGAGGCGTTGCGAAGTCACTATACATTTTCAATCGTGTGTGAAAATCCGGATTTACTCTTCCATTAAAGCTGTAAAGGAAATGTCGGGTATCGGGCACCGGTCTATGGATCATATAATCGAGACCGGAAGTTTCCAGATACTCTGATGCGCAGCGTACGTCTTCAGGGCTAAGGGTACAGCTTTTCAGCAGTCTACTACCGGGAAAATCCATTATACCGGCCCCGGTTGAGAAAATAACATAATCAACAGGAAGTGAATTTGGGGTACCGGAGTAGCCGAGTTTGGCCATAAGTTGATCAAAAGAATAGTTAGATCTACCGGTGGCAATGGCTACCAGATACTCCATCTCCCGCAATCGCATAAGCGCCTTCAGGTCTTCCTCGGCGATCTGCCGCTCTGAGTTCAACAGCGTCCCGTCCAGGTCCACAACAAATAACCCTTTGTATTTAGCCGTGCTGCAATGTTCTTTTGTCGCTATCAATACAACCTCTCTCTGATTACCAACCAAATGGATGCTCGGGACATGACTTCCCCTTGCATCATCTGGATGGTGTCTTGCTGTCGATTACTTTAGTTCAACTACGTTTTTTTGCCAGCCGCATTATCAGGCGGATGAGAAAGTAGAGCAGAAACCCGTTCAGTGTCACGCCAACCAGCAGGAGCAGTCCATTGATCAGTGCTGAAGTTCCGTAAGATCCATCTCCCAACATCACCACAATTATCGGCCACGGATACTTTGGCAACGACACGTATCTGAACCCATCTTTGCCGTGTCGTATGCACTAAATGATATGCCAGAACTGTGATAAATGAGCCTGTTGATTTACGGCCTTTTCGCCCGATATCCGCGTTATGTGAAAAAAATAATCCTCGAAATATTAAGTATATGTCTCCGGTTATTTTTTTCACATGCCTTGATATCAAACGAAAATACTCA
>WTAT01000280.1 GCA_013139415.1 Desulforhopalus sp. | reverse complement strand
GAAAAAGTCCGCGATTTCATAGCCGGTATGACTGATGATTTTTTCCTCAAACAGGCAAGTTTAATTGGCTGCACAGTGCCGGAAAAAAAATGATAAAGACAAGCCTGCCAGCTCAACCCCCTTAACCGAAATCACTTATCCAGAGACATTACCATTGACCTCGGTTCACGAACGTGGTTTCCATCTTACTCCACAGATCTGCTCCCGTAGCTCAACTGGATAGAGCACCGGACTTCGAATCAGTGGCACCTTCTTGGAAGTTTTCCTGGTGTACCAATTAGATTGAGAATTTATGGCGTTCGTCTGTAAACCTTGATTGCCTCTCCTGTCGTTCTCTGGTCGTCTTGAAGTTTTTTCCGCTTGGAATTTGTGACTGAAGAGTGTGTTGAGTTGGTGTAAAGCTAAACTTATTCATCCGGTTCTAAAGTTAAAAGTTTCCAGGGAATACATTTAAAACACTTCTTGCGCAAACTACTTTGGAGTTTCCTCAAAGGTCAAGTTCTTTGCTAGCGTCATGATTTGATACAGCAAATTAGACTTTCCACCCGGTTAACCATATATCAGGAGATATGTTGAATCATTAGCTGGCAGACACAAATCATTGACGAACAGTAGACATTTACTGTTTAGGGATTATTAAGAAATTCAAATCTTCCATATGACAGTATTAATATCAACTGCACTATAGATGTTTCCTCCCATTCATCATGGGCTAATCATCTAAAAGACCTTACTGCCGTCAATCAGCATAAATATTCAGATCAGGGTAAAGCTTTTTAGCACATTTGGGACAAATGCCATGGGTAAATTTGGCCAGAGAGTGTGCGCTGATATAAGATTCAATCTGATTCCAGTAGCCCTTATCATCACGAATGTTTTTACAGGATGCGCAGATCGGCAGCAATCCGCTAAGCACTTGGACTTTGCCAATAGCCTCTTGTAACTCTGCTATAAGTTGTTCACGTTCGAACTCTAAGCGTTTTGCGTTAGTGATATCCCGCAATGTTTCGATGGCACCAATCACAACACCCTCGGCGTTGTATAACCTGCCGGCACTGGCAGCGACATAGCATCCTCCATCGCCCATTGACGGATGAAAGGATTCACTATCAAGCAGGAGCCCGTCTTTTTCTTTAAAATTCAGGTATTCTTTCTCCCATTTTTCATTGCGTCTCAATACCAAGTCAATAAGCACAGGCCGTCGCTCACCATAGAACGGGATAGCATAGACAAAGTTACCTTTACCAATAATATCTTCTTTGGCGATACCGCTTACACTCTCCAAGGCCCTATTCCATGCTATCACGCGACCATCAATGTCAATGACCCATGTAGGGTCAGGCAAAAACTCGATGATATCCGTCAGCCGCCGCTCTGAATCGGCAATGACCTGTGCATTCTTTTTCCACTGAGTAATATCGCGGTCAATTCCCCTATACCCCAGCAACTTTCCCTTGCCATCGAAAAATGGAACACCACTGCTTTCCATGATGACGAGATCGCCGTTCTTGTTGATATTAGTATTTTCCAAATAATTAAATGGCTGCTGCGATGAAACAAATGTGGAAAAAGCATCCGATACACGGCCAGCTTCTTCCGGAAGCATGAAATCAAACGGCCTTTTTCCTATGACCTCTTCAGGACCGTACCCTAACAAATCTTTAACCTTTGGACTGGAATAGGTAAAGACACCTTTACAATCTACCTCCCATACCCAATCACTGACGCTTTCAGTTAAATCCCGATACTTGTGTTCGCTCTCTCGCAACTGTTTTTCAGACTTTTTATGATCCTCGAAGAGAACTGCTAATAACAATAATGGGGCCGACGTTAAACCGAGAAATACCTGCAAGTTGATGACGTTCTGTGCAACGGAATGGTGAATGAAAGGACCGTGACCACGAGAACCATACCAAATACAAACCACAGCTACAAACAACACTGAGGAGAATATTCCACGCGGTCCAAAGCGAACTGATATCCATAGAAGAATAGGCAGAGGAACATAAATCATCGCAGGAAAAGTTTCAATGTTCAATAATTTCCCACTAAAAACCGTAATGCTGACTATTCCCAATGCTACCGCTAATCCCAGTATTTCAAGATAGTATCGAAGGGGGCGAGATCGAATTCCTGTAAATTTCCAGCACAGCCAGAGTGAGATGAAAGGTGTAATTAAGAGATGAGTTAGGGCGTCGCTTATGAACCATCTCGACCATCTTGTTAAATAATCAGGTTCGACTACCCCGATGCCAGTCGCCACAGCGCCAGGGAAGGCGGCTACGAACGGCGCTATTAACACACCACAGATAATATATGTTGATGTTTGTTTTAGCGTTTTGAACTCGAGTGGAGCTCTTGAAAATTTCCGAAGTAATACAGCTGCAGTAAGCACTTCTATCCAGTCTGCGCCAACAAACCCCACGGCCACATCTAAGGGAATTCCTGAAGGCAAATCAGCGGCCAGTTCTGCAGGAACAATCCCTAAAAGATACCATAACCAGACCTGAGGTTTTGTTACGAGTAAGGCGAAAAGCAAAATTGCGTTCGGGGGCCAGAAAGCGGCGATGTAATCTGGCTTAAAGCTTAAAATCAAGCCGCATTTTGCACAATAATAATAGATAATTGCAACAAAAAATGTTGAAACCGGCATTCGAAAAGGTTTCGGTAAACTCTCAAAATAATTTCTCAGGGTCATATTTACATCCACTATATGTAACAAATCCTCTCGGCCAACGGCCAACATCTTGCACCAAATCAAAACTTCGTCACTACCTACGACTATGAAATATAGATATGTGTCGTAAATTCAGCCGCAAACAGACTGTACTAATAAGTCACTATGATAACAAACGATTTCTCAAAATTACCAACCTGAGAGAATCCCCCCCATCCAAAGGCTATAAAAACAAAAGGAGAATCATGACCTAACTGCCCACACCCCCAGCACATCCAACAACATCCCCCAAGGCCTGCACTGCAATAGTGTGGGCCTTTTTTTTATTCAAGAGAAAGGAGA
>WTAT01000581.1 GCA_013139415.1 Desulforhopalus sp. | reverse complement strand
ATCCTCATCAGCACCCATCATGCGGCTGTAACCCACCACATCTGCTGCCAATATAGTGGTAAGCTTTCTCTGGAGACGCTCTGGCAACTCTTTGTCGTGAGGCATAACCTTGTTCATGTCACCTTTGTAATAAAATGAAAGATAGGCATCTACAAATAATTATGAGATCCTTTCTATCTAGGCAGGAGAAACGTACTCCAGCTGCACAGGGTGCATATCAATCATCATTTCATCGTTTTCCTTGCGTATGACAATATTTTTCAGCCAGTTGACGTTATCTTCCAGCGGGTAGTCGGAGCGGCAATGCGATCCTCTGCTCTCTGTCCTCAGCAGTGCTGATCTGCACACCATCTCTGAGAGGAGCAGCATATTCTGAAGACCAATGCTGTTCATGAGATCCTTGGGTGTTTCAATTTTGCATTTCTGGCTCTCAGATCTGAGATCTTCAATCTGCGCCAGCGCCTTTTCGAGATCCTGCGGATTTCTAACGATCCCTGCTCTCAGCCACATCATCTTTTTTAGTGATTTAATCAAAGATATGGGGTTTTCGCCGGCCTGGGAGAAAAGGGACTCCAGCCCCTCTCTCTCTTTCTCTATTTGGTCTTCCGGCACACTACTTATATTGCTTTCTTTGGCGTTGATGGCGGCATTGCGCCCGGCAATTCCTCCCATGGCAAAAATTTCGGCAAGAGCATTGCCGGCAAGTCGGTTGGCACCGTGCATGCCGGCACAGACCTCGCCGGCAGCATATAGGCCGGGGAGAGCAGTCCTGGTGGTGCTGTCAATCAATACACCTCCCATGCTGTGATGGGTCGTGGGCGCTACTATACATTTTCTTTTTTCAAATGCACCTTTTGGCAGCATGGGCTTGAGCTGATCCAACCTATCATCGGAAACTGCGCTAAGATCCATTATCAATCCGTTATCTATAGCGAGGCCATCCCGGATTTCCTTAAAAATTGTCTGAGCCAGAAGGTCCCTGGTGATGGTCTTCGGGTAGGTCAGGCCGTGTTTGGTAAGGATATTCTCGTTGTTAGCGTTTTTCAACACAGCCCCATTGAAAAGAAAACCTTCATACAGCAAGAGATTGTTGCCTCTTTTCCCCGAGGCTGTGGGATAGTACTGAACGAACTCCATGTCCTTCAGGGGGATGCCTAATTCGTAAGCTAAGGCCAGGCCGTCCCCGTTTATTCCCGGCGTGTTACTTGAATTGAAATAAATCTGCGAGTAGCCTCCTGTGGCCAAGATAACGCACTTGACCTCAAAGACGACAAAATCGCCCTCTTCTGTAATCCCTGTCACTGGGGCGATCCTGTTATTGCTGGCAAAAAGCCTGGTAATAAAAACCCTGTCGACAAATTCAACACCTGTTTGTTTGGCATAGGATATCAGCGGCATCATATAATCTGTGCCTTTGTTGTTCTTTCCCTGAAGGTCCCGAGCATAAGTGTGGCCAGGAATGGCAAGAAGGTCGAACTTGTTGTCCGTTTTGGAGAAACTGGCGCCATATTTTTCCAGTACTGAAGGCTGGCGACCGGCTTCTTCCGCCAATACACTCACCAGTTTCTGGTCGTTTATATACCGCCCACCATTAACGGTGTCTTGCAGATAAACCTGTGGGTTGTCACTGCTGTCACCCCATCCGGGAGAAGTGAGGATGGCCTTCGACATGATGGTGTTATTGCCGTACCCAACCTTTGCTTTAGAAACAACGATCACCCGGGCGCCTTTTTCTCTTGCTTCAATGGCGCTTCTAAGACCGGCACCCCCACCGCCTATGACCAATACATCGCATGAAAACCTTTGACTGTTTCTGGCTAAACCCATATAGCTTCCCCTTCTTTCTCCTAATGTTATTTTCCTGGTATCACAATTATACCTTCTGCTTCAAGAATCTTGACGTCGTTTGAGGCAATCAGCCTGAAATATGGCACGGTTCTTTTTAGAACGCAAATCAATTATTTCTAAGACACGAAACAACCTCTGCGGGTTTGTCGCGGTATAATTTAATACGACCAATCCGTATATTATCTTAAATATTAACGTCCAGATTTCTTGCCACAATGTTGACTCTTTGGAGCCTCGTGCCGAGGCAAGATTGCCATTGGGCACCTTGACACTTCCAGACATATCAACAGACATTTTGACTTTGAAATAAAAAAAGCGGGGCCATCCCTGACCCTGCCTTCTCAAAGTGCTTTGATTAAGATTATTTAACCTTTTCCTGCAGTTCCTGGATCGGGGTTTTGGGGAACTGGCCGCCAACGATCCCTGGTTCCATGGGAGTGTCGAACATATTGGCGTATTCGCGCATTGAGCCGTCATAGACCTTGACGTTTTTATAGCCGAGTAATTCCGACATCACAAACCAGCTATGGGTTGCAAGTACACCTGTATCGCAGTAAGTGATGATTTTTTTATCGGCAGTAACGCCTGCTTTTTCATACATCGCCTTTAATTCAGCGACAGGCTTAAAGGTCTTGTCTGCATTCAGACTGTCCTGTGTTGAGACATTTACAGCACCGGTTACATGTCCGGACCTGACCCATTTGTTCAGAGAGTAGACTTCTCCATTGTAAAATGGAACCGGCCTACTGTCCACGATAACGGATTTGCCCGTAGCCAGCGCATGAATTACGTCAGGGGAATACATGGCCCTGATTTTGATGTTGGGTGGATATTTAACTTCGACATTGGTACGGCTAGCCTTTGTTACATCAGTCATTACCGGTCTTTTTTCTTTTTTCCATAAAGCTAAGTCGCCGTCCATGAGGCTCACTTTCGGGAAGTTCCAGTATTTCAGGGTCCAGTACACACGTGTTACATAATGCGATTTGACGTCACCGCCATACAGAACGATGTGGTCATTCGGTGTCACGCCCATCTTACCTATGACCCGCTCTATCTCAGCCAGACCGAGCACCATATGATCTGTTGCCGGGGAAAAAACCTCGCTACTCCACTTGATCTGTA
>WTAT01000276.1 GCA_013139415.1 Desulforhopalus sp. | reverse complement strand
CTTCATCAAGAATAGTTATGAGTCTTTCCATGCGTTGCTCTCCCTTCTCCTGTTTTTCTGCGTTGCGGATCAGGTTGAGAATCTCTTTCATATGTGCATTTAATAATTGTGACACGCTTACCTTGCGATTAGCCCTTACGGGAGAATTGCGGGTTTCTTTTGTTTTGCCTCCAGCTCGGATGAACACTTTCGACAAAAACGGGTAGCCGGGAGGGCTTCCAGCCGTTCCAAGGCGATCGGTTTCTGGCATTTTTCACAAATCCCATAGGTGACATCCATCATTTTCATTAACGCAAGGTCAATATCCTCGATCTCCTGCCTTTCCCGCTCATCCAACTGGTCAAAAAGGCTGGCCAGATCCGCTTTCTGCGCCTCTTCTTCCCGCTCGATGTCACGCTCACTCAAGGCCTGCCAATCCGATTCAAGTCCATGCAGGCGGTCAAGAATTTCCCGACGCTGCCTTAAAAGCAAACCCTTCAGATGTTGTAAATCTTTTTCACCCATGCACTTCCTCCAAGTTCACAAGGGTTTGGTTTTGTGTTAATTGTGTGATGTATAAAAAAAGGTTCTTCCGACTCAAGCGTACTTTTTGCTTTGAGGCCCCAATTTGTTGAGGTTCTACAGAGAGAATTTTCTCCAACCTGCCTCAATTTTTTGAGACTGAGAATTTTTCAGCTTGCGTTCTCTTCTCCCTTCCCTTTTTCAAAAAAGGGAAGGGAGAGGTGGCATATATTTGTAACGATGAAATCAGCCATGCGCCATGTTTTACTTCTCTGATTCGCCTTTAAGCCTTTATATATGGGCTATCGCGAAAAGTACGCTTAACCCGGAAGAACCAATATATCAAACCAAAAGACGTTTGATGAACAACAGGTTCTTGTCTGTGCGGATAATGTGACACTCGAAGGTGATCTGGTCATACCACAGAGTGCAGCAGGCATTGTTTTATTTGCCCATGGCAGTGGTAGTAGCCGACACAGTTCCCGTAACCGATTTGTTGCGCAGCGTTTGCAAAAGGTAGGTCTAGCCACCCTGTTGTTTGATTTGCTAACCCTGCAGGAAGAAGAGGTTGATGTACTGACGCGCCAACATCGCTTTGATATTGATTTGCTTACCCGGCGTTTGGCTGGCGCTACAAACTGGCTTTGCCAACAACCACAAGCGAGTCAGCTGGCTATTGGCTATTTTGGTGCCAGTACTGGCGCCGCTGCAGCTTTGAGGGCTGCGGCGGAACTTCCCGATAAAGTCAGTGCAGTTGTCTCACGCGGTGGCCGCCCTGACCTGGCGATGACTGAATTACCCCGTGTTCAAGCACCCACTTTGCTGATTGTTGGTGGATTTGATACGCAGGTGATAGAGTTGAATTGACAAGCCCAAGCTCGGCTGAACGTTGAAAACAGCCTGGATATTGTGCCTGGCGCAACACACTTGTTTGAAGAGCCCGGCACCCTGGAACAGGTTGCTGATCTGGCAATAAATTGGTTTGTTGGTCATTTACACAATGCCCCTAACGTTGGCACATAAGGCAGTTTCTGTTTCCAGTCTGTACTGCTACAAGCCAAGTGCAGGACTAGAATTAACGAGAATGGCTGCGGCTGGAAACTGAGATCATGTCTTATCACCCTGAATATTGTTGAGTCTTCTATGAGTAAAATTGCCTGTGAACTTATCAGTTGGGATAGGTTTTATGACCTCTGCAACCAATTGGCCGATACGATAAGTGCATCTACCTATCGGCCAGACCTTATTATTGCCATTGGACGGGGCGGTTGGGTGCCGGGGCGTGTACTGTCCGATATGCTGGACCAGTTCAATTTAACATCAATCAAAATCGAGCATTATCAGGAAACGCAGCATCACCAGGCGGCGCAAGTCCGCTATCCCCTCACCGCAGATATTGATGACAAACGAGTGCTGATTTTGGACGACCTTTGCGATAGTGGTGATACCTTTGAGGTGGCCGTTCAGCACGTCCTTTCCCGCGGCACTCCCCTTGAGGTTAAAACAGCCAGCCTGCTTTATAAACAGGTTTCATCCTTTGTACCCGACTTCTACGTAGAAAAATTGCTGGAATGGCGCTGGATTACTTTTCCCTGGGCGGTTGTCGAGGATATTACCGGGCTGTTGCAGCGGGTAAGTATTGTTCCAGAGACCGAACGGGAGCTGGTTGAAACGCTGGCGAGTGAATATGCCATTGAGCTTACATCTCACTCGGCGGCGGCTGTTTGGAGTGCCATTCAGCGTAAGCAACATTTGGGGTCTGAGTAAAAATTTCTGTCCGCCTCCACCCAGATCTTTCTTTGGTATAGGCCCACGCTTCTGTGGTTTGACGAGAATTAAAGGTTCTGTCGCAAAGCTTTCAAAAAAGCTAAACTCCCGCTTTCCCCAGTTCAACTATGCTGCCAATGAGTAGAAGGTTTCCGCTAAGCTTTGTGCGGAGATATCCTGCGTTGCCAGCTGCCCCTTTCGGAGCGTATGAACTATCTCAATGCCATTCAATGTAATAGAGGCAGAGTCAAGTGATTTGAAGCCGAACATGGAATTGGTTATTCGCTTTACGCCTCGATGATCCTGCTCAACAATGTTGTTGAGATATTTCACCTGGCGGATTTCAATGGATGTGCCGTTCTCGCTATTATACTCTTCGAGAGCAGACTTATTAGCAACACTTCCGTCGATGGTGATCTTCTCGGGGACTCCCATTGTTGCCGATTGCTTTGACCTTGATGTAGGTCTCATCCATTCGCCAGCTGGTGCCAACAGCTTTCTTCCTTTTCCGAAACTCAATCTCTAGGGTCGGAGTATATTTGACAACCCACCGTTGAACTGTCACGTGATCGAGCTCAACGCCTCTTTCCTTCATCAGGTCTTCGATGTCACGATAGCTCAAACTGTATCGCAGATACCAGAAAACCGCTTGAAGGACGATACACTTTGGAAAATGCCCACCGTGAAACCTTTCCTTGCTTGCCATTGAGTTCCTCCACGGAAATGAAAATAGC
>WTAT01000086.1 GCA_013139415.1 Desulforhopalus sp. | reverse complement strand
TAATCAGCAACTGGTGGCCGGTAGTTGGCAGAAGTTCGTCGAGTAGAACATCTTTCCCGTCGATATCTACAATACAGCTGGTGTAATGCTCCTTGTGGCCGGGTATTTGTACAGTGAGGGGTGTATATCGTCTTGTGAACCGTTCGAGCAAGCGCGAGACTTTTGCGGGGTTGGTTATCTGCTCACTATCAGCTAGCGATTTGTATGAGTTGATTTGTGCTTTGGTGTTCATGAGAGCTTTGTATATGACGGTGTAAAGTATGGGAGCAATAAAAATAATTTTAGCAAAAGTCCAGCTAAGTCTTCCCGGCAACAAACCACCACCTGCTACAGTTTCCCCTTAAATATCAGTTGAATATCAATAAAGCATACTAGTTCAAATTTGTTTTACAAGCATTTGCCAGTAATTAATATAGGTGATGTTACGAATGGCAGTCATCACCCTGAATCTGTCATTTTAAGTTTTAGACTTTCTCCAGGGCACAATCAAAAACGCCATAATGATAGGCGCCTTCAATCACACCGCTGGTATAATATCCTTGCAAACCCTTGAAGTCCCCTTTTGCGAAATACACCTGTAAATCAGGGTTCTGATCCATTGCTTTTTTTACATTTTCTACTAATTGATCGTCGGCATTTTTTACCAGAACACCACGAAATCCTGCGGTTAGAGGAAAGATATCGTTGCCACTGTCCCCGCAAAATACGACATCATCTTTGGCAGCGCCGTACTCCTCAGCCACATATTCCAGGGCGGTCTGTTTTGTCGCGCTTGCAGGTAAAAAATCGAGAAGCCCCTTGCCATCTTGTGAATCAAAACTGTAGATGATTACTTCATCAAATTTTCCCTTCACCCGTTCATCAACTTTTTTTAACACCTGATCTTTTTTTTCATGTTCAACATAATAACTCTGTTTGAACTGGTTCTGATGCTCACTTTCCTGTTCCTGCATTGCATCAATCCCGGCAACTGCATCCCTTATTGCCATGGCATCCCATCCCGGACTTTCTTTCCTGACGTGTTCTATCCAGCCTTTATCAGACTTCCATTCACCATTCTCATATTTTCTAATTGAAGTGCCAACGTCACCGCACAAAATATTGGGGTACCTGACGCCAAATTCTTTTATCGCGTTCTCGGTGAGAGCAAGATTCCGCCCTGTTACATAAACGATGAGTACGTCGTGTTTTTCTGTCAGCTCATTAAACAGGTCGATGGCTTTGTCATCGCTCTGCCAGCTGCCATTGGGGAGCAGCGTTCTATCTAAATCTGTCGCTAAAATTTTCATATTTATCCTCTGTAAAAATCGATACTGCTTGCGTGTTTTTTTCCAGCAGGCTTTCTATTCTCGGACAGCCTCCTGGTTATAGGTCATCTCTTTTTCGTTACCAGCATTTTCTTTATGCGTAATGCTAAAGCTATAGTCACGCAAGTTGGCCTTCAACGTCGCTACAGACTCCTGCTGTGTCCAGCTTATGTGCAGGCGGTGCTCATCTGAACTCTTAACCGTCAGTTCGCCGTCAAAAGCTGGTGATGTATTTCGAAGCCTTATAAGATCCAGTTGGTCTCGCACAATAGTTTGTTTAAGTCCTTGCTCGATATCGTTGTTGCTGAGCGTTGTGCGATTGATTTCTTTATGCCCCCCGGTGCCGCCTTTGTCCGCTGCTGCGTAATCGTTCTTTCCTGCAAACAGATCCAGGTACCACACTTGCGGTATGCCCGGCATAAACATTTGAATTGCTCGAGCTAGACGTAACTTTCTCTCGTCTTCTCCCAGCGCACTGAAAAACGTCGCATTTACCTGATAATACGATATTCTCTTGCCATCCGGCCCATATAAATCTTTTACTCTTCCCCCTCTGTCTATTATTCTGTCGACGACTGCGTCGATCTCTTTGTCGCTTAATAATCCCTCTGTTAAGACGCCGGCGTTATTTTTTCCTTTCAAGTCAAGGACCGGGATACCGTCATGGCAACCAAGCATGTTGATGGTTTTGATTTTTTTCTCCCTTATCTCGTTAATCCAGCGCAGGAGATGTCTGTTTGTACCGCGATCCATTGCATCAATAACCAGGCCGGGGAAGAAAAAGTCGTAGACAGGAAAGCCTTTGCCTGCCACTTCTTCGTGCAGTCCAGTGCCATATTCGGAATGGATTTCAGGCAGCAGGGTAAGGTCATATTTGTCCGCAATCTGTTTCAGTCTTTCCAGGTATTCCCAGGTACCGGGTTTATTGAAGAAATTGATCTCCCCGGGTTTTTTATGTAAATAAGCAAATGCATCAAGCCTGACAAGTTTGCCGCCATGGTCACTCAGCTTGTTAAAGGTCTCATCATAAAAATCCCAGACCTTTTGCGACTGAGCGTTTAAATCCATTTGTCCCAAGTATTGACGGTTTTGTTCTACAACGGAAATCACCTCATCTTTGAGGGGAGAAAACTCAGCTAAATCTATTTCGTTAATATCCTGTTTCGCTATCAATACCTCATTCACAATTGCTGCAATGTTCTCCGCATTTTCAGCACTCAGTATTTCCGTCCCTAATGACCGGAGTAGATCCCGGGCAGTGATCTGGTGATAATTAACTTCCTGATAAAACGTATTCCAGTAAGGTCTGTCAGATCCATCCGGAAAGCGTACTTTCAATATAGGAAGGCCGGGTTTTCTCATGAAGAGCTTGTCAAGATATTCTGTGTGCGGTATCACGTAACCATCAGGCCCCATCTCTCCGTGCATACGCCAAAACTCGTTCCAGTCTATAAAGAAGTTTTTATATTTTGATTCGTCTCCATGTTTTAATAGATCTTGAAACTGGGGAGAGCCTACGGAAAGATGGTTAAGAACGAAATCAAACTTGAACGTTATATTGAGTTTATGGACTTCCTCTAGATCTTCCTGAGAAACCAGTTCATCATTGAGATCGTAATCTATAATGGAAAAGCCGCGATCCAGATCACTATTGAATATTGTCGGCAGGATGTAGAACAGGGAAAAAACATCGTTGAATTCCGGCCTCTTG
>WTAT01000508.1 GCA_013139415.1 Desulforhopalus sp. | reverse complement strand
GTTGCTGATCCGGGAATTCTGATAAATCAAAAAAAGATTGAGTGGTTAGCATATTATCCTCTTAGCAATTGCGGGATGAGTATTTTCTTGGAAATTATTTTTTAGTGCCTTACTCCAGAAAACCTGTAATAAAAACCAAGAAAGCTGGATAGTGGATTGAAATTAAAAACTTAAAGAAATCACCAAGGCACTTATACCCTCAAGGGGCATTAAAAAGAATACCGGCTTATTTACCGTTTACCGGTGCTAGTTTTAAGAAAAAAAATCGTGCAGTTACTTTAGCCTGTTTGCCTGGGCTAAAGTATCTGTACTTGATTAATTCACTATGAGTAAAATAGTAGAAGAGTTCAAGGAAAATCCGGTAAATGCAGCAAGTGGCGCGCTGAAATCGTGGCGAAAGCCGGTCTTGACTTAGGTTATTCGGATGTTTAGTATTTCGGAGACTTTTACGAGAGCATCGGGTGTTAGGTGCTATCTCACTGAATATAGGTACAATTATGGTACTGTTAACTGATTAGTTTACGCGGCGCGAAACTCTGTTTAGAGTTCTCGTTAAGTGTTTTGCAGGAGGATTGAGTGGAATTTAATGATTCATTGAGCATTGGTATGGACGATTTCTCAAACAATGAAGAAATGGAAATACCTGAAGTGCTGCCTATGATGGCGGTACGGGATGTCGTCGTCTTCAACTATATGATTATCCCGCTTTTTGTTGGTCGCCCTGGTTCTGTCGAAGCCGTTAATGAGGCTCTGGGGACAAATAAATTACTGATGCTCGTCACCCAGAAAGATGCCACAAAAGACAATCCCCAGATAGAAGATCTATATGATGTGGGAATGGTCTGTGTGGTGATGCGGACACTGAAATTACCGGATGGTCGTCTCAAGGTTCTTGTTCAGGCCATGTCTAAAGCTAAAATCAAAGAATATATCAAAACTGAACCGTCCTATCAGGTTTCAGTGGAAGTCATTGAAGACGCTGAGGCTGAAGATGTTACCGTTGAGGTAGAGGCCTTGATGAGGGCAGTCAGGGAGCAAACTGAGAAAATCATGTCTTTGCGCGGTATCCTTTCTGCTGATCTTATGATGATCATCAATAACATCGAAGATCCGGGTCGGCTTGCTGACCTTGTCGGCTCAAACCTGCGTCTGAAAATCTCCGAATCCCAGAAGATTCTGGAGGAAAGTGATCCGGTTGAACGGCTCAGGCTGGTGAGTCTGCTTCTGACCAAAGAGCTTGAGGTCTCTACTGTTCAGGCGAAGATCCAGAATGATGCAAAAGAGGAAATGAGCAAGTCCCAGCGCGAATATTTTCTGAGAGAACAGCTACATGCTCTGCAGAAGGAGTTGGGGGATACCGACGAGCGATCACAGGAGATTGATGAACTTGAGCGGAAAATCAAGAAGACTAAAATGCCGAAAACTATTCGTAAGGAGGCAAAGAAACAGCTGAACCGGATGGAGATGATGCATCCGGATTCCTCCGAGGCGACCATTATTCGAACCTACATTGATTGGATTATTGACGTTCCCTGGAAGAAAAGCACCAAAGACATGTTGGATTTGGTTAAGGCCAAGGTGATCCTCGATGAAGATCATTATGGACTTGATAAGGTGAAGGAACGTATTCTGGAATACCTCGCAGTGCGTAAACTTAACCAGACGACTAAAGGGCCTATTCTTTGTTTTGTCGGGCCTCCAGGAGTTGGGAAAACCTCTCTCGGGCAATCTGTCGCCCGGGCGATGGGAAGAAAATTCCACCGCATTTCACTTGGTGGTATGCGAGACGAAGCGGAAATTCGTGGTCATCGTCGGACATATATTGGTGCCATGCCGGGACGTATCGTCCAGGGCCTGAAAACTGTGAGTACCAATAATCCGGTTTTCATGATGGACGAAATTGATAAGCTCGGTTCGGACTATCGAGGCGATCCATCATCCGCACTCCTCGAAGTATTGGATCCGGAGCAGAATTTCGAATTCTCCGATCATTATATGAATCTGCCCATAGATTTGTCGAAGGTGATGTTTATCACCACAGCCAACATGAGCGATACAATACCGGGGCCGCTTCTTGACAGGATGGAAGTCATTCGTCTGTCCGGTTATACCCAGGAAGAAAAAGTAGTTATTGCCCGGCGGTATCTGTTCCCGCGACAGTTGAAGCAAAATGGCCTGAAAGCACGGCAGGTCAAAATGAATGATGAGACCCTGAGCTACATTGTAACCCATTATACCTATGAAGCAGGGCTCCGAAATCTTGAACGGGAAATAGGCAAGGTCTGTCGGAAGATTGCCCGCAAGGTGGCTGAAGGCGGTAAGGGTCCCTACAGTGTTTCAAAACGCAATCTGAATCGTTATCTGGGCCCACCTAAAACCATCCCCGAATCAGAGCTTGAAAAACTGGAACAGCCCGGTCTTGTAACGGGACTCGCCTGGACCGAGGTTGGTGGTGAGATCCTGCAGATCGAAGTGAACATCATGCCGGGCAAAGGAAAACTTCTTATGACCGGTCAGTTAGGGGATGTCATGAAGGAGTCTGGCCAGGCTGCTTTGACCTATTGCCGAAGTCGATCCGAGGAGTTGAAGGTTGCTGAAGACTATTTTGATAAGATAGATCTACATATTCATGTCCCTGCCGGTGCTATCCCTAAAGATGGTCCCTCAGCTGGCATCACCATGGCAACAGCACTTTACTCGGCTATTACCGGCAGAACAGTGGTCAGCCATCTGGCTATGACCGGTGAAGTGACCCTGCGTGGTCGCGTGCTCCCCATCGGAGGTCTGAAAGAAAAGGCACTGGCGGCGCTTCGAGCCGATATCCACAAGATTATCATTCCAGAACAAAATGAGAAGGATCTTCAAGAAATTCCAAAAGATATCAGGGATAAAATGGAATTTTTCCCAGTCAAGGATATGGATGAAGTCGTTAAGATTGCTTTTCCTAAGACAATACAAAAGGCCCAAAAAAACACAACAAAAGCCAAAACTAAAACCAAACTGAGCAGGAGCAGTGACTGATCCTGCTTTGCAAACAACTACGGCAACATTGAAGCAGCTCAAGAGGATTGTTCTTTGGACAATCCTCTTGAGTGTTTTTACACTGCTGATTTGCGTTGGCTGGTATGCGTATTATGTTATTACCCCCGGTCCGCAAACTTTGACTGAAACAGTGACCGTCACCATTCCCCGGGGAACCTCTGTTCGTGGTATCGCTAAGATCCTCGCTCAAAAGGATGTCATACACGATGATTTCAGGTTTCTCCTGTTAGCCTCTTTTTCCGGCTATAGTAGCAGATTGCAGGCCGGAGAGTTTCTTCTTCAAACCGGCAGAAAACCCGGTGAAGTTCTGAAAGCCCTGGCATCCGCCAGATCCATCGAATACGCCATAACCATTCCGGAAGGACTTCGTGCAGCAGAAATTGCTGAGATTTTTGCAGAAGCCGGTTGGTGTGATCCAAAAACCTTTGTCGATCTCAGTTATGATAAATCGGTTATGGAAAAATTGGGCTTTGCTAATCTTGCCAGTCTGGAAGGCTATCTTTATCCGGATACCTACCTCTTTACCAAAGACATCCGAAGTGCTGAAAAAATTATCCCGATAATGGTTAAACGATTCACTGATGTTTGGCAGGAGTTGTCGGCAGGTTTAGATACAGAGGTGGATCAGGAAAAAACGGTAATCCTTGCCTCAATTGTCGAAAAGGAAACCGGTGCACCTGAAGAAAGACCACTGATTGCCGGAGTATTTCATAATCGGATGAAATATGGAATGCGCCTGCAATCCGATCCCACCGTAGTTTATGGGAGTAAAAATTTTTCAGTGCCAATCACCAGAAAAGATCTTAAAACTCCTACCCCTTATAATACTTATACTCTTCCTGGGCTCCCTGTCGGGCCTATCAGCAATCCTGGTAAAGACGCCCTGGAGGCAGTATTGCACCCCGCCACGACAAAAAATATTTATTTCGTTTCAAAAAATAATGGTACGCATCACTTCTCGACAACACTTCGCGAGCATAATCGCGCCGTTCAAAAATATCAGAGGAAAAAAAAGGTAAAAAAAGGTAAATAGTCTCCAGAGACTCAGAGTCTAGTTGGAGCTGGATGAATTATGATGAATTCGCAAAAACTACATTTTGCCAATTTTCCGTCATTCCCGCGAAGGCGGGAGATAAGCGCAGACTTCGATCTAGCCATTTCAACATTTTCTGGATCGAAGTCGGAGTTTATGCCCTGTTTTGAAGGGTGCTTATCTCCCGCCTTCGCGGAAATGACGGAGCAGAGAACTTTTCGAAGTCTACGCTTATCTACGAGATTGTCAATTATCAAAGTGTTTGAAATTGGAGAAGATGGTGAAAATTGGCCTAGTGCAGATTAACCCGGTTATTGGTGATTTTGAGAAAAATTGCGATAAAATAAAATCCTGGTCCGGGCAAGCTAAGACTCGTGGCTGTGATCTTGTTATTTTCCCTGAACTCGCTGTCTCCGGCTATCCTCCCCAGGATCTTTTGGAAAGGAAGTCCTTTCTTGCGGCCCATGATGCTGCAATCAGCAAGTTACTGAGTGAATTACCTGATCTCGATGTCATGTTTGGCTGTTTTGAAAGCCGGGAAGGGACAAAAGGTAAAGATCTTTTCAATTCAGCAATGGTTGCACGAAGGGGTAAAATTATTTTTCGGGCCAGAAAACAATTATTGCCATCTTACGATGTCTTTGATGAGACCCGTTATTTTGAACCGGGACCTCCATCCGAGCTTTATGAATTGAAAGATCTAAAGTTCGGGGTCACTGTTTGCGAGGATGTATGGAGTGAAGAGGTGACGGAGTATGACGCAGAACCTGTTGATCAGCTTATGTCCGGTGCGAGAGAAAACCAGGAAAAAATTCATGGTATAATAAATATTTCCGCATCGCCATTTCAACGCAATAAAGAAGAAATCAGGAAGAGTATTTTTCAAAAGATCAGTCGCCGGTATTCGGTCCCTTTTCTCTATTGTAATCAGATCGGTGGCCAGGATTCCCTGTTATTTGACGGACGCAGTCTGGTCATGGACAAGACCGGCAGTGTTGTCGCCCAGGCATTGGGCTTTGCCGAGGATATGATCGTTGTTGACAGCCGGACCTGGCGGGGGGATATGAACGGAGCGCCGCAGATTTCTGAGCAGGCTGCTGTGTATCGGGGGCTTGTCATGGGGGTTACTGATTATGTTCAGAAATGTCATTTTTCTTCGGTGGTGCTAGGTTTGTCCGGTGGTATCGATTCTGCACTTACGGCGGCAATTGCTGTTGATGCCCTTGGCCCCGAGAATGTTCTTGGGGTGGCCTTACCTTCACCCTACAGTTCCCAGGATTCTCTGGATGATGCAAAAAAGCTGGCCGAAAATCTTGGCTGCCGGTTTGAGGTGTTGCCGATCACTGAGCTTTTTGCTTGTTTTCACCACAGCCTCGAACCTTTTTTTGCCGGACTTGATGAAGATGTAACCGAGCAGAATCTGCAGGCCCGTATTCGGGGCAATCTGCTCATGGCCCTGTCCAATAAGTTTAATCATTTGCTCCTGACCACCGGTAATAAAAGTGAAATGGCCGTCGGTTACTGTACCCTATATGGGGATATGAGTGGTGGCCTGGCGGTGATCTCCGATGTTCCCAAACAGCTGGTCTATGAGTTGGCTACTTATATCAATAGATCCAGGGAAATCATTCCTGCGAGAATCATTACCAAAGCGCCAACTGCGGAACTGAAGCCTGATCAGACGGATCAGGATGACCTGCCACCATATGAAATTCTTGATCAGGTGCTGGAGTTGCATCTGGAGGAAGGCGCGGGTAGCAGTGAGATAGTTGCGCGCGGTTTTGATGAACAGATGGTGGGTGACATCCTGCGGAGGGTTCGGATTAATGAATATAAGAGGAAGCAGGCTCCTATGGGGTTGAAGGTGACCACCAAGGCGTTCGGCTTTGGGCGCAGGTATCCTAATGTGCAAAATTTTCAGGGATGATGGTGCCGTGAAAATTCTTCATCTTCTTCGTTGCAGGTTTTTGTATATCAGACTGTTTTCATAGCCATCACGGAACTTCGATTTAACTTTTTACGGATCAGTTACAATAATTTTTTATGGTTCTACAATTTGAAAGATAGTCGATTTACAATAGGATCCTTCCTTAAAATCCTCATCCTGGCTGGAACCCTCTGTGCGTTTGGCTGGCTCATCGTCCGGGAACAGCTGATAAAACGCCCTGAAAAACTTTATGTGACCAGTTCCGGCAGTGTAGATATGTGTCTCAGCTGCCATCAGGACGAAAAGCTCGATCCGGCTCACGATGTCGCGGTCATCGGCTGTTCTCCCTGCCATCTTGGTAATCCCCTGGCTGTGACGGAAGAAGAAGGCCATGAAGGGATGGTTCTCAATCCGGGTGATCTGCGCCATGTCGAAAAGACCTGTTCCGTTGAAGGCTGTCATCCGGCGGATGTTCATAAGGTGAAAAACTCCCTTATGGCCACCAATAGAGGAATTCTCGGGACATTGCTCTACTACTGGGGAGAAACTGACAGCCAGGATACAGAGCTTACCGTGGAAGACCTTCTGAAAACCGGCAAAACCTCTCTCGCTCTAGATTATTACCGAAAACTTTGCGCCACCTGTCATCTCTGGAAACAAAAAAACGACCTCTCCGGGATTCCTGAATTTTTCAACGAAAAGGGCGGTGGATGTTCGGCATGTCATTATGCCATACCTGGGAAAACAGGTGCTGAAAAAATATTGGTGTCCGACGATGACGATGATTACAGCGTTGCCGAGACAACCGAAAAAAAAATCCATCCTCTTATTACCCGGCGAGTTCGCAGTGTGAATTGTGTCCGTTGTCATAACCGTTCCGGCAGGATCGGCATTTCCTATATGGGCATCTTCGAATCAGAGGGCTATGGTACTCCTTATGAAGAAGGAGGCTTGAATGCAAAGCAGCTTCCCGGGGCCAGATTTTATCTGGAGGTTGCCGATGATGTGCATCATGAGAAAGGGATGGAGTGTATCGATTGTCATACCCGTAATGAGATCATGGGTGATGGCACGAGTTATGCCCATTATGAAGAGCAACTGGAAATTTCCTGTGAAGTATGCCACTCAGAGCCCCCGGGAATAACCAGAAAGAAAGAGCCCCTCA
>WTAT01000081.1 GCA_013139415.1 Desulforhopalus sp. | reverse complement strand
AAAAAACAAAAAATTTGGAATATGTTTTTAAATTATATACTTAAAAATAGCACCAAGGCACTTATACCCCTCAAGGGGTACTAAAAAGAGTCACTGTAATTCAGGAGTACTCAGTTCAGTGCCCCCTTGAGGGGTAAGACTCTAAATTACAGCTACTTATTATCACTTCTTGTTTTAGGGGAACAGATGAATACACCTGATATTATTGTGGGCCAAATGACCATCGGTAATGTAGTCGATATTCTAGCGGAAAACTTCGGAGATAATATTGGTCTGGAGTACCATGATCTGGACATACGAAAGAACTTCAGACAATTGCGGGAACAGTTCGACGATGTTGCTAAAGGACTTATGGCCCTTGGTATTGCCGGGGGCGACAAAGTTGCAATTTGGGCCAACAATCTCCCTGAGTGGGCATATACCCAGTATGGCAGTGCCCGGATGGGAGCGGTCCTGGTAACGGTGAATACCGCCTATCGCAGCACTGAGCTTGAATATCTTTTGCAACAGTCTGATTCTACAACCCTTATCTTGACAGGTGGAGTGAGGGACGCTGACGAGTACATCAAGGTACTGAACAAGGTCTGTCCGATGCTCAAAGACAGTGAGCCCGGAAAGCTTGACTGTGACAACCTCCCTTTCCTAAAAAATATCATCTATCTTGGCAAAGAAAAAATTGCTGGAATGTACAACTGGCATGATGTCTTGGAGATGGGCAAACAGGTGTCGGATCAGGAGCTTAAAGACAGGTCAGACTCGCTCAATCCCGATGATGCAATAAATATGCAGTATACATCCGGAACCACAGGATTTCCTAAGGGTGTTATGCTTTCCCATACCAACCTGATAGGCAATGCCCTAAGTATGGCCGAATGCATGAATCTTACCCCTGATGATGCCATGTGTATCCCGGTTCCTTTTTTCCACTGCTTCGGCTGCGTTATTGGAACCCTGTGCTGCATGGTCTCCGGAACCACCATGGCCCCGGTCGTCTCATTTACAGCCGTCGATGTCCTGAAGACTGTCGAGGCCTCAAAATGCAACGCCCTGCTGGGGGTGCCGACCATGTTCATCGCCGAGCTCGAAGAGATGGATAACAACAGCTACGATACCTCAAGCCTTCGCACTGGCGTTATGGCCGGATCACCCTGTCCTGTCGAAGTCATGAAACGGGTGATAAAAGATATGGGGGCTGGCGAGATAACTATTGTTTACGGTCAAACCGAGGCCTCCCCCGGAATCACCCAAACCCGCGATCGCGATTCCCTGGAACTGAGGACAACCACGGTTGGCAGAGCCCTGCCCAACGTTGAGGTAAAGATAGTAGACCCAGTGTACGACAAGGAGATGCCCATAGGGGAACAGGGAGAACTCTGTACCAGGGGCTATCATGTCATGAAGGGCTACTACAAGATGCCTGAAGCGACAGCCAAGACAATCGACAAAGACAACTGGCTGCATACCGGGGACTTGGCGATAATGGATGAGAACGGCTATTGCAAGATCACCGGCAGAATAAAGGATATGATAATCCGCGGCGGAGAAAACATTTATCCGCGTGAGATAGAAGAATTTCTTTACACCAACCCGAAGGTCAAAGATGTGCAGGTTGTCGGTATCCCGGATGAGAAATATGGTGAAGAGGTCGCCGCCTTTATCCAACTCAAAGATTCGGAAAAAGCAACCGACACAGAAATCATCGCCTTCTGTAGGGATCAGATTTCATACCATAAGATTCCAAGATATATCTTTTTTGTGGACGAGTACCCAACAACCGCCAGCGGCAAGATACAGAAATACAAGCTGCGGGAGCTGGCAACAAAGAGCAACTTGGTTAAATAAAAAGCTTTAGCACCAGGGATTTAAGTGGAGAGGAAGGCCATGATAAAACCGTTATGGGAACCGTCGGAGCAGCGAATCAAGGATTCCAACATGTACAGGTTTATGCAGAGCGTGAACCAAACCCACGGAATAAATTGTTCCGATTACAATGAACTGTACCAGTGGTCGGTAGAAAATATTGAAGCCTTCTGGGCAGAGATGTGGCGTTTTGCCGCGATCAAGGCCTCGAAAGAATACCAGAGGGTAATTGATGATCCAACCAGAATGCCCGGTGCACACTGGTTCACTGAGAGCCGGTTGAACTTTGCCGAAAACCTGCTGCGCTACCGGGATGAAGAGACGGCCTTGATATTCAGGGGAGAAGACACTGTCCGCAGGAGGCTTACCTATAAAGAACTCTATGCTGCTACAGCGAAAGTTGCCGCTGCTCTTCGCCAGGCGGGAATCGTTGCCGGAGACCGGGTTGTTGGGTTCATGCCTAATATGCCTGAAACAATTATCGCTATGCTTGCGGCAACAAGCATCGGCGCAATCTGGTCCTCCTGCTCCCCTGATTTCGGTATTAAAGGTGTGCTGGATAGGTTTGGCCAGACCAGACCAAGAATCCTCTTTACCTCTGACGGCTATTATTTCAAAGGCAAAGCTCTTGACAGTCTTGACAAGATCTCGAAAATCATCAAAGAAATACCGTCCATAGAAAAAATCATTGTTGTTCCCTACACCCGGGAAACACCAGATATTTCCAATCTGCCGGGGGCTATTAATTACCTTGATTTTAGCAGGAACGATGCCAGCGAAATAGAATTTGCCCAGCTGCCCTTCGAGCATCCCCTCTATATCATGTACTCCTCCGGCACAACGGGCCTGCCCAAATGCATGGTTCAAAGTGCAGGCGGTGTACTGCTCCATCAGCTGAAAGAGCTGCTGCTGCATACCGATCTGAAACGAGACGATACTATCTTCTATTTCACCACCTGCGGCTGGATGATGTGGAACTGGCTGACCACCTCTTTAGCCGTTGGCGCAACCCTTGTCTTGTACGACGGTAACCCTTTCCATCCCGGCCCGGACGCCCTGTGGCGGATGGCCGAAGAGGAGAAGATTACCGTTTTCGGCACCAGTGCCGGATATATCGCAGCCCTTAAAAATGCCGGCGTAAAACCGGGCAGACAATTTGACCTCAGCCCACTGAAGGCACTTCTTTCAACCGGCTCGCCTCTTTCCAAAGAAGACTTTCGCTTCATCTACCAAGAGGTAAAAACCGATCTGCAACTGGCCTCGATCTCCGGAGGTTCGGATCTGAATGGCTGCTTTGCTCTCGGCAACCCGATGAGCCCGGTATATGAAGGAGAACTCCAGTGTCGGGGGCTTGGCATGAAAGTCTTTGCCTATGACGAGAACGGTACACCAGTGGTGGGCACACAGGGTGAGCTTGTCTGCACGGCCCCTTTCCCGTCAATGCCGATCTGTTTTTGGGATGACCAGGACGGAAAGAAATATCAAGCTGCCTATTTTGAAGGGTTTCCAGGCGCATGGACCCATGGAGATTTTATCGAAGTTACCGAGCGTGGTGGCCTCATCATGTACGGGAGATCCGATGCCACCTTAAACCCTGGCGGCGTCAGAATTGGAACTGCTGAGATCTACCGGATCATCGAGCAGATGGAGGAGATCGAAGACAGCGTCGTGGTAGGTCAGAAGTGGCAAAATGATAGCCGGGTAATCCTCTTTGTGAAGATGAAACCCAGCTATGACCTCACTGATGAATTACAGCAAAGGATCAGCAAAAATATCCGATGGAACGCATCACCCCGCCATGTTCCGGCAAAGATAATAGAAGTGCCGGATATCCCGTATACCCTGAATATGAAAAAGGTCGAGCTTGCTGTACAGAAGATGATCCATGGACGGGAAGTGAAAAATAAAGACGCCCTGAAAAACCCTGAAGCCCTGAATTTTTTTGCTGACATCAAAGAGCTGAACTTCTGATAAACTGGAGAAACCATGAAGACATTTCCTCAATTGAATTTTCACCTGGGAGATACCGCGAACCTACTGCGAGAATCGGTGCAAGATTTCGTCAGCACAGAAATTACCCCCTTTGCGGCTGATATTGACCGCGAGGACCACTTTCCGACAGAGCTTTGGCAGAAGATGGGCGCCTTAGGCCTTTTGGGTATTACCGTTTCGGATAAATACGGCGGTGCGGAGATGGGCTACCTCGAGCATGCCATCGCCGTGGAAGAGATCAGCCGGGGATCAGCCTCAGTAGGCCTTGCCTACGGTGCGCACTCCAATCTTTGTGTTAATCAGATCAACCGAAACGGAACAACTGAGCAGAAAGAACGCTACCTCCCCAAACTTGTTACCGGTGAACATATCGGTGCCTTAGCCATGAGCGAGGCAGGGGCAGGTTCTGATGTCGTCAGCATGCGCCTGAGAGCTGTCAAGCAGGGAGACACATATATCCTGAACGGCACAAAAATGTGGATCACCAACGGCCCGAATGCTGATGTGCTGGTGGTTTATGCCAAGACTTCGCCGGAAAAATTTCACCAGGGTATTACCGCCTTTCTGATAGAAAAAACCATGGCAGGATTCTCCACCAGCCCCAAACTCGATAAGCTTGGGATGCGTGGTTCACCCACCTGCGAGTTGGTATTTTCAGATTGCGCAGTGCCGGTGCAAAACATCCTTGGCAAGCTTGATCGTGGCGTTGAGGTTTTGATGAGCGGGCTTGACTACGAACGACTGGTGCTGTGCGGCGGTCCGTTAGGTATTATGACAGCCTGCATGGATGTCGTTTTGCCGTATATCCATGAGCGTCAGCAATTTGGTCGACCAATTGGGGAATTCGAGCTGATGCAGGGGAAGCTCGCTGATATGTATGCGACCTGGAACGCCTGCCGGTCGTATGTGTACACCGTTGCGAAAGCTGCTGATACCGGTAGCAGTATTCGTAAAGATGCTGCCGCCGTCATTCTCTTTGCAGCTGAACGAGCGACCTGGATGGCCCTCGAAGCCATCCAGTGCCTTGGGGGCAACGGCTATATCAATGAATTTCCTACCGGCCGACTCCTGCGTGATGCAAAACTGTATGAGATCGGCGCCGGTACCAGTGAAATTCGTCGGATGCTCATCGGCCGTGAACTGTTCAAGGATACTGAAGATTAAGAGAAGTCCCCAAAGGAGAAACACAATGCCAGGTAAAGACATGAAAATCGGAGAAAGAATCAGGGGTCTGAGAAGGGCAAAAGGACTGTCATTAGTCGAACTTTCGGAACAATCCGGAATAGCAGAGGAAACTCTCTACGGTATTGAAGGCAATTTGATCTCTCCGCCACTTGGTAATATCGTCAGTCTGGCCAAGCTGTTCGAGATTTCAGTGGGAGAATTTTTCGGAGAGGGCGGCGACGCTCCCTATTGCATCGTCAGAAGTGGTGACAGAGAAACCGTCTCCCGCTTTAACTCAACCGACGGCAAGTCCGCCGGCTACAGTTACGCATCCCTTGGCTATAAGAAAAAAAACAGGCACATGGAGCCTTTTCTGGTGACGCTCACCCCGACCGAATCCAAGGATGTCGAACCAAACCAGCATATTGGTGAGGAATTTCTTTTTATTCTGGAGGGCAAAGTTGAAATCAGGCTGCTGGACCAGACAGAAATCCTCTCCGCCGGAGATTCTATCTATTACGATTCAACCATGCCCCATGTTGTTTTATGTCATGGCCAGGAGCCGGCAACGATGCTGGCGGTAATTTATGCCAAAGAAGAAAGGATCATCCTGTAGAATGTACGGCATGATTCTGATATTGCGTGTGTTTTTATCCAACAGATTTTAAACTAGGGCTGGGACAATAAAAAAAGGGGCCACTCTTAAATATGGAGAACCCCTTTTCTTTTGGGCGAACAAGAGTCAAGGACAGACCTGTCGCCTTTGTCAATTTCCGGTAAGACCGGCTTTGTCCAGCCGTTTCATCATGCTGTATTTTCGTCGGTGTTCCCAGCGCAACTTGTCCAGCCGGCTGTTAAACAACGACTTCTCACTCCTGTTTGTTGCAAGCTCACCTAGATCCAGCAGGAGCTGAAGCGCTTGATCATAATCTCCCGGTCGTTTACCAGAGACAAGTGCGTTGACATTCAACCAAAGCTCGTCTTCCAGGCCGGCAAGATTTTCCAGGTATTTTTTCCGCCTGGCAGCATTTTGTTTTTTCAGGAGAGCCTGTTTCCGGGCA
>WTAT01000126.1 GCA_013139415.1 Desulforhopalus sp. | reverse complement strand
AGGGGGGAAGAAAATACCATTTACTTAGGCTTTGTGTACAACCGGATTCAGATATTAATTCAGCAGCAGCTCGTAAATAGGTGCGATGTTAATTCCTTCTGGGATTGGCCGGAGTCTAAAAAGTCCGGTCACATCACCCCGATCGCTGGTAAAGTAGAGGTAACCATCGGGCCCCATCAGCATTCCGCTTGGCCGTGCGAAACGGCTTCCATCACTGCGTTGGAAGCCAGTGATAATATCTTCCACGGCGATGGGTTGGCCGTCGAAAAATTTAACCATTACGATCTTGGGTGGCCTGCGAGTCTCCAGACCACCATCAGGGACAACTGCCCAGGAGCCATGGATTGCAACGAGCGCGTTGCCATTAAAGTAGTCGCTAAGAAATGCATTGGTGACGAAAGTTATTCCTTGTGGAGTGCTACGGGCCTCAAAGGTAACACTGGGAGGTGTCGCCTCACTTGAGGGTCTTGGTGCTGGACTTGTGGCACACTCGCCACTTCTGAACGCACCATTATAATACTGAAACCAAGGCATCCCATGAAAGGACCGGTTGCTCAGTGCGGAGAAGACTTCCGGGGGCAGGTCATACCCTAAATTATCAGGGCCGGCGTTCGATGCATAGAGTACACTTGTCTCAGGATTAAAGGCAACCCCAATGGGATTGCGGAGTCCTGAGGCATACGGGATTAGTTGGGGTGGATTAACCGTTTCGTCAACGACAAAAACTCCACCGCGACGACGCTCAAAAGGATAACTCTCATCAAGGTATTCATCCGAACAATTCCCAGAAATACCAATACCTATATATAGCCTATTGTCGGGACCAACTATTACTGTACGGCTCCAGTGGCCACCTGTCTCCGACGGTAATTTTACGTATAAGATAAAGTCACTGGAGTCCAGCAAGGTATCGGGCCCCGAATATGCTGCTGCATAAAGACCGGCTGTTTCAGCAATAAATAATTGGCCTTCTCGGTAAATGACACTGTGATTCCGACCAGGGAGGCTAACCAATATTTCAGGTATTCTGTATGGTTTTTTCATCCGGTAGATATTAGCACCCCCCGATCCGACTATTAATTCCTCACTTGGCCCCAACGCCAAAAAACGTGGGTTGTACAAAGCAGAGAGAAATTCCACTTTGAGACCTAATGGTACTTTAAGTTGGATACTATGGCCATTCACCGTCAGTGTCTGTGACCGAAGAGTAATCCCATCGGAATACGCCACAGATATTAAATTCAGACCGAGTACGAATGCTAAAATTGTAATTTTAAATATACTCACGAAAATTCTCTTAAAGAAGCCAGGAAAGTGCACACCCCTTTCCCGAAATGAGAGCAGGGGGCTTTTTATTTTCTAACCATTGCAGAAATAATAGAAACAAAATTAGCAAAAAAATCAGTGGGTGTCACATTTTGTCACAAAAACCAAACTGAAGATGTATTAAAGACACCTTGACCAAGCAGAGAGTAGACTATTAGAAAAAACTTAAATTCTGCGGCACTCAATCTTTCAGGAAGCCAGGTATGAACTCTAGGCATTAATCAAACAGCAACAACAGCATCCAGGGCATAGCTCTGGATGCATGACTGACCTCGATGTAGCCAGTCTTAGTCTCGATAGCCGATCCTCCAGGACCTGTCACCGTCAAGTCCACGGTATAAGTTCCGGGGTCTGTGTAAATGTGAGGAGGATTTTGCGCCGTGCTAATTGACCCATCACCGAAATCCCATTCCCAAGTGGTGATACTCCCCGTAGATTGATCGGTAAAACTCACCGTTAAAGGAGCAGAGCCTGTAAGAACGTCGGCATTAAAATTTGCTAATGGAGCAGGGATTCCAGTATAGGAGACCTCCAAGTTGAGCCCCGAATAACTTTCAAACCCATACAAAACAAGATACCACTTCCCGAGGTTAGGTGAGGTTAAGGTTATCTGCTCCTCATTAGTCCAATTTCCCGAAAGTCGGATGATAAATAACCGCTTTTCGGGGCAGTACTATCCTATGAACACCCACAAAAAAGCCTCTTAAGAGACGCATATCTCCATAGAGGCTTATAAAATTAATACCTTCAGAATATCAAGGTGGATCATTGACGACCTCCCAATATAGATAATTCTAGTATTTTTGTAACCGGAGGGATCTTACTGCTACCAATCCAAAACTTTATCAATTTAACATAATTATGAATGGCGAACAATCAAGTGCTACAAAAAATCTTAACTTCAAAATATTTTATATTGGCTATGTTCTCACACTTTACAATTAATCATTAAGCAATAGCAGTAACCATGGCATCCCGATAGTACATTTAGAACTGAAATCAGCGGGGTCTGAATTACATAAAACCTCTTCAGCATCGGTAAAGCCGTCACTATCAGTGTCGTCATCATCAATGCAGTTTGGAATGCCGTCTTGGTCAGCATCCAGGTTGTCATCATAGCCTGGACATAAGTCACACGCATCACCTACACCATCATCATCTGTATCTACCTGATTAGCATTGGCGATATTTGGGCAGTTGTCTTGATCGTCTGGGATGTTATCATAATCACTATCCGGAAATCCATAGATTGCTCCAACACCATTAATGTCGTCTTGTTGCAATATAGTGATATTGCTAATATAGGATCCCATAATAGAAGGGATACTGTTCTCATGGTCCAAACCGAGGGCATGCCCTAACTCATGAATAGCGACACGTTGAAAATCACTTACCCCAGCCCAAGGCCAAGATGACCATGAAGTAGAATAGACATTCCACGACTTATTGCTATTAAAAGTAATATCTGTCTGAGTAAAGGTAGTCCCTACAAACCACATATGAGTTACGGCAAGAGTAGTGCTTCCCCAGGCATCTCCGCAATCAGTCAACTCAAACCCCACTCCATTTCGGCCTTCTCGCAGATCACAAGGATCCTCATATTCCCCACGCACAATCATAAATTTGAACTTGGTATCTACCCCCCAATAATACATTGCTGTTTCAAAAGAATCGTTCCATAGACCATCTTCGCCTGAAATATCAACATAGAAGGTAGTGGAGGGTTGTGGCCACTTAATCCCAAATAGCTCATAGGTGTAAGCTGGTGATATACAGAATAGACTCAGGAATACCAATAGGGCACCAATTGGTCTCATTCCTCACTCCTATTTAGTACGACAATGGTCATTTAGTGACATACTTATTGCTTTTTCCTCATTTTTTCATACAAAATATTTTTGAATTCATCGATCCTCATACCTCTCACTTCATTATTCTTTTGTTCAACAATAAGGTCTCGTACGACCCCTTTACTCAGACCCTGTGAGCTTTGTTCGCCTTTGCCCAAAGGTTCTTCTGATATATTGCTCTTTAATCCTTTTACTGGATATCTTTTGTTAGTCATTACAATCTCAGCACCAGCAGCATCACGCCCCACAATAAAATGGCCTTGGCTCCAGCCATATAGAGGGTGAACTTGCATTCTTTCCAGGGACTCAACGAAATATATTCCTTGCTCCCCTCTTTCAGGTAAAACCATATCACTGATTAACAAAGTCGTTTCGCCAACTGTACAACCAAGAAATCTTAAAATTATGTTGTTATTATAATATTCTCCTTTAATGATATCTCTTATCTTTAACGTGACATATGTATGTATGCGTTTTTGGCTATTTTCTTTAGCCTCTACGTCAATTACTTTACCTTCAAAAACCAATTGGGAATTTTGAAGCATTTCGTCCATGGAAATCTCACGCACACTTGAGGCGTTAGCTTTGACAAGACACAAAAGAATTAACATCACCCAAGCAAAGAAGACCTTAAACATTTTTGACCTTTTTACTTTCATTTGATCATTCCTCTAACTAGCTATTTAAAATGTTTACGAAAGCTGAGTCTACAATCTCTGCCGACCCAAGCTATTAGGTCAATGGTTTTCGTCGAGCAGGAGCATCAATACCCCGGGCGGTATTATCCTGGAAGTATGCAAATATGGTGAAGGATACAACTGATTGCTTACCAGACCATAAAAAGTCTCACATCAAGCCACAGAAATTTCATAACCTTGAGGAGTTTGAAATCAGCGACATGGATGTGGGCAAAGCTTTCGGCAGACGCCCAATATGGATCGTAGGATAAAAAAAGACCGGTGGCTCTCATCGCTAGGGATCGCAACATTCGATTCAATTCTACCAAAGTAGTGTTGCCCACCAAAGTAACCACCGGGTATTTCTTTTCTTCACCTAAAAGATAAGCATCCTTAGTGAAGAGATAAAGCTAGAAGCTGGAACAAGACCCAACTTTTACAGGAGAAGATATGAGCTACGACATAAACAACTGCAAATTTTCCGGCGCAGTAATCAACTTTCGTAAGATACAAACAAAGACCGGCACTCCTATGGTGGTATTCCAACTCCAGTGTTACCGGGAGCGAGTTGATATTATCGCCTTCAAGGATCTAGCAACGCAGACCACTTAAGGGCCTGGTGATAGAATCTTGGTGAAAGGAACGATACAGTCTAGGTCATATGAGAAGGACGGCGTCAAGCACTACACATGGCAGTGTATAGCAGATTCTATAGAGACTGAGGCTATCCCAACCAAAGAGAAAAAGCTGACTAGAAACGAAAATACGGCACGGCAGCAAGGACTATTCCCAGAACAGCGTCCCGTGCCTGCTTTTGACCAAGGAGAACCGTTTTAGGGGAATAAAAAATCCCGGCCTTGAGGGAGATCAAGGCCAGGAAGGAGGAGGAGAAAAAGAAAATTTTTGGGGAATGACTTTCTTTTAAATAATAATAATCAATACTGGCTAATTGTCAACAAATATTTTCCCCTTGAGAAGGAGTAGCAAAAGAGACAATGAACATACCAAGCAACGAATATATGAAGAAGGTTAAGAAACTAGCAAGAGACGGAAAGATTCTCACTAAGTGCTGCAAAAGATATTCGCCAAGAGTTGGTTGTTTACTTCATATTTATATGTACGCCAATGAAAGAAGAGAAAGCACGAACCCCATAGTTATGGCGAGATATAATTTTCTCTTTTTTTCATCTTTAGTTCTCCATGCCGCAATGCTGTATGTGCAGCCGACAATCAATAAC
>WTAT01000565.1 GCA_013139415.1 Desulforhopalus sp. | reverse complement strand
CGCCACTCTGCCAATGGGTGAGAATCTCACTGAAGAGGACCTTCTGCCCATAAGCCCCAAGCTTTCCAATTATGCGAAATCAAAGCTGTTGGCAGAAAAAACTCTGCAGTATATGCATGAAACCCAGTGGCTTGACTATAGCATTGTAAAGTTGGCTGTTGTCTATGGAAACCATGATCATAAAATACAGGGGTTTCAGCGCCTTCTTTTTTCTATCGCCGATCAATCGATGCCTTTTATGCTCAGTAAGCCTGGAATACGCCATTCCTATTCAAATACCAAGAAAGTTCCACCTTTTGTCAACCATATACTGGAGAATAGGGACGAATTTACCGGGCAGGTATACAACTTTGCAGATAAAGAGCCAGTGGAGCTGGTGGCGTTGATCAAAGCCATTAAAGCCTATCTGGATGTAAAGTCCCCCAGGGAAATCTATGTTCCCTATGCTTTAGCCAGAGCAGGTCAAACCTTTATTATGTGGCTCATTAAGCGGCTTGGGCGCGTGGGAGTCGAGATACGCCTGCCGGCAGAATTGCAGTTTATGAAGAGTTTTTATGAGACTCAAACAATGTCCATGGAAAAACTGGAGAATTCGAGCTACAGGGACCAGGAACCTGAGGCGACAGTTTTTACGGAGTTAACAAGCATTATCTATTACTACCTGATCCGCTGGAAGCATTTGAATCGTATCACTACATTTAAAGAAGAGATTCAGGATTCTTCAAAACCGGCAGGTGAGTTTCTGGATTCTCCCGAGACCCTTCTTGAAAGTATTAATAAATATAGCCATAAGCCTCTGGATGATTATGAGGCCCGTTTTTAATAAATAAAGGGAATTTTGAAAATTTTGACTGAATGGAGAGGGATATGGTGTTGAAAAAAATATTTGTGAATAAGGAGAAATTAACATGAATAAAAGAGGTATGCTTTTACTTATAATCTTGGTCTTGGTATAAGCCTGCGGTGGAGGTGAGAAGCCTGCAATTCCTTCGCAGACTCGTTCCATTATAGGTTCATGGTAATATGTATACCCCACAAGCCGATGTCCTGAAATCTATGAATTTGCAGACGGTGGCACATTTGTCATCAAATCTGCAGAAGAGATTGTTTCCGGAACCTACAGCTTCCAGGATACCGTGCCGCAGGGTAATCGTCATTCATTGACAATTAATATTAACGAGGATAACCAGCTGCCTGACTGTGAAGGCAATGCAAAAAAACAGGCTGGATCTGTCAACGAAATCGTTGTTGAATTTTATTCGGAAAAAGAGATAGGCTGGTCCTGGAAAGGCGCAAAACAGGATTCTAATATAAATCTTAAGTTAATACAGTAGAACAGCGCCGTTTTTAAAAGAACTGAGAGTGACGATCTCTACTTCTTAATCCTGATTATTTCCCCAGCAGATCAAGCAGGCGGGAATGGATATTGTCAAATCCGCCGTTGGAAAGAATTGCCACTACATCACCGGGGAGAAGGGTACTCTGCAGGTGTGCGAGAATTTCGTCGGTATCTGCAAACGAACGGGCATCAATGTTTCGTCCTTTAAGGTCGGAGGCAAGCTGTTTTGAAGAAAAGAGCTGGTCTGCAGGAAAATCGGGCAGCGGCACAGGTTCTCGCACCAGTACCAGGTCTGCCTGGTCAAAGGCCGATACATAATCCTTCTGGAAAATCTGCCGCCTGCTGGAATTGGTACGCGGCTCAAAAACGGCCACCAACCGGTGGCCTGTATATGCCTGTTTGAGGGCAATCAGTGTTTCCCGAACTGCGGTAGGGTGGTGGGCAAAATCATCGATCACCGTAATATTGTTTACTACACCCCGGACTTCCTGACGCCTCCGCACACCTTCAAAACTGGCAACTCCGGTAATAATTGCCTCTTTATCCAGGCCGAGCCGGTCAAGAACTGCGATTACTGCCAAGGTATTTAAGGCATTATGTCTGCCGGGCATGGGGCTTTTGCATGTGCCGTAAATCCTGCCTTTGTGCATAATATCAAAAGAGGTCGCCCCGGGTTTAACTTCTAAATTCTCGATTGACCACTCCGCCCCTGTGTCCATCCCGTAACTTAAGACAGGGCATTGCGCCCTGGCAGTTATTTCTTTTACCACCGGGCTGTCAAAACAGGCAACAACGCAGCCGTCTTTCTCCATTATCGCCATCAGGCGCGAAAATGAGTCCTTGATAGCCTCAAGGTCAGCAAAGATATCTGCATGATCAAATTCAATGGAGGTGACAATAGCAATATGGGGTTGATAGTGCAGAAATTTCGGCCCCTTGTCAAAAAAGGCAGTATCGTATTCATCCCCTTCCACGACAAAATAGGGGCTGTCCCCAAGATTGTAATTGCGGCCAAAGGCCTGCACCAGGCCACCGATCATAAATCCCGGAGTCGAGCCAGTTTTGTGCAGCAGCGAGGCCAGCATGGAAGAGGTGGTGGTTTTGCCGTGGGTGCCTGTCACCACAAGTGAGGTTTTATCAGCAAGAAAGTAATGGCCCAGGGCCTGGGGAAAGGAGACATAGGGGATGCCAAGTTCGGCAAGGGCCTGGGCCTCAGGATTTATTTTTCGTATGGTGTTCCCCACCACAACAAGGTCAGGCTGTGGTGATAAATTTTCAGCACGATAGCCGTTTTTTATTTCGATATTGCAGGATGCCAGAAAATCACTCATGGGAGGGTAGACATTTTCGTCAGACCCGGTAACAGCATAGCCGGAACCTTTCAGCATGCCGGCAAGGGAACCCATGCCGGTGCCGCAGACACCCATAATGTGAATATGGCGGACATGGTCAGGGAAACGATTAAGAGAAGGAAGCAGATTCAGCACTGGAAAAGAAATGTGCTAAGAGCGTACAGCATCGTGCACGGTCTTGTATATATTTTGAAAGGTTTCGTCGAAATTAGCTGGGGTAAGCCGCCCTACTTCAATGAATTTCACCACAACTTCCTTGGTTACTTTAAGAATCGCCTCATCACTAACCGGACGGCTTGCCGGTTCAGCACTGTTTTCTTCTTTACTTTTCTGTTTTGCTGCAGCCATAATTTATTCCCCGTTATGAAAATGAGAAGAAAAGCCCCTGAGGCAAGAAGAAGGCCAATCCCAGATTTGCCTGCAGAGGCTTGTCCTTTGAGAAAAACCATTTAAGCCCTCCCCAAAGTTTTTATAATAAAATTGCGCCTGGAGTAATATTGTCCAGAACTCATTTGAGCGTCTGGCCTAAATGTAATCAAATAAAGTCTTCCATGTAAAGCGTTTCTTTGACTCAGGTAGTGCTATGAAAAAGGTAATTTAAATAATTCTTTCAATATTAGAAAAATAGCTTTTAAATTGATTCACCAGCGCTACGGAGCATGAGGCCTGATGCAGTGATAGATTTGTTCGCAAAATGTTTAGGCTGCTTGTACAGCTTGATAAGCATGAACTTCCTCTTCAAGTTTACCTGCCAGATTATCTTCTGCAACTTCCAAGTCGTAACGACTCTGGAGATTCATCCAAAACTGCGGAGTCATGTTAAAAAATTTACCAAGCCGGAGAGCTGTATCAGCGGTAATTGATCGTTTCCCATGGACAATTTCATTTATCCTCCGGGCCGGCACACTCGTGTCTTTAGCCAAACGGTACTGACTGATGTCCATTTGCTGCAAAAATTCTTCAAGAAGTATGGAACCGGGATGTATTGGTGCCATGTCTTTATTCTTCATATTATGTACTCCTATTGTTAATGGTAGTCGACAATTTCAACTTCATATGCGTCGCCACTTTTCCACGCAAAGCAGATGCGCCATTGGTTGTTTATACGGATGCTATGTTGACCTTTCCTGTTATCCTTTAATTCTTCCAAACGATTTCCAGGAGGTATTCGTAGATCAACCAGTTCAACTGCAGCATCTATCAGCACTAGTTTTTGTCTGGCTTTTGTCTGAATATCCTGCGGTAGTTTTTTTGCAAAAGTTCTCTCAAATATTTTTTGTGTCTCTTTGCAGTTGAATGATTTAATCACGGAAGAATAATAACACGTAGCGTTAATAGTGCAAGGCGTTATTAACGCTAAAATGCTTTTTGGGGGTGTGATTTGCAGCATATAATATGACTCGTCGGGTATCACTTAGACATATCCTGTCCACAGAATAAAACTCCGAAAAAAACAGAACGGACTGTTTTTTGATTTTGCAGTTCTGCTATTCACAACGTAAAAGTATTAAAGAAAACCTGCATCTAGTATTTCGATTCATTAAAATATTTACGTTTAGGCGAGGCCAAAATCAAACTTTTTCCACCGATGAACTACAGGGGCAGAGTTGATTTCATCGATACCCTGAAGA
>WTAT01000566.1 GCA_013139415.1 Desulforhopalus sp. | reverse complement strand
TCACGGCGGATTTAATAGCCATGAACGCGGCAGATTTTATCATAACCTCTACTTACCAGGAGATCGCCGGTTCAAGCGATGTCGTTGGCCAATACGAAAGCTATTCTTCTTTTACCATGCCGGGACTACAGCGCGTGCTCCAGGG
Organism: Desulforhopalus sp.; assembly: GCA_013139415.1. Classification (GTDB taxonomy): domain Bacteria; phylum Desulfobacterota; class Desulfobulbia; order Desulfobulbales; family Desulfocapsaceae; genus Desulforhopalus_A. The sequence goes on along the minus strand of WTAT01000566.1, from coordinate 4,189 downwards.
AATCGATGCATTTGATCCTAAATTCAATATCGTTTCGCCGGGTGCCGACGAAAATATCTATTTTTCCTTTGCAGAAAAAGAACGCCGCTTTATCGAATATCAGGAGGAAATTGCATCACTTCTTTATGGTGGTCCACATTCAGAAGGTAGAGGAGTTCTGGCAGATAAGGAAAAGCCACTGCTCTTTTCCATGGCCCGCCTGGATCGAATCAAAAATCTTACCGGTTTGGTGCAGTGGTTTGGGGAGAATGAGCAACTTCGACAGATGGCTAATCTGGTAATCATCGGCGGAAATGTTGATCCAGCAAAATCCGGCGATGAAGAGGAACGGGTGCAAATACAGCGAATGCATGAACTGTTTGAGACCTATGGCCTTGATGAGCAAGTCCGCTGGCTTGGCTTACGTCTCGACAAACGGCTCTCTGGAGAATTGTATCGCTGTATCGCCGATCGTCGCGGTGTATTTGTTCAACCTGCCTATTTTGAGGCATTTGGTCTGACTGTCATTGAAGCGATGGCCTCGGGGTTACCCACCTTTGCAACTCGTTATGGCGGCCCTCTGGAAATTATCGTGAATGGCGTGTCCGGATTTCATATCGATCCCAATCACGGCGATGCCTCTTCAGAGACCCTGCTCAGTTTTCTTAAGAGGTGCGAAGCTGAAAAAAATTACTGGCAACAAATTGCAAACGGAGGAATGCAAAGGGTCAAGAGCAATTACACATGGCGTTTATACGCCAAAAGACTGCTCTCTTTAACCTGCATGTATGGTTTCTGGAAATATGCAACGAACCTTGAACGCCAGGAGACAAGCAGATATCTGGAAATGCTCTATCATCTGCAGTTTCGCCGTCTCGCTGCCGAAATGGAGCAGTAATCTTGGCGTATCACTATCACAGCAAACCATAATGACGCAAGCCCTCGATTATTCCGGCGGCGTACTTCCCCTGGCTGAAGTACACCCGCGCGGCATCCTTTAAATACGCCAGTTCCTCACTATAGTTGCCGACGATGAGTCCTCTGGTATTTCCCTGCAGCATGTCCGCGTCATTGCCGGAATCACCGGCCACCATTACAAAACGGGGCAAGAAGTCATATTTGAACCGCAGATAGCTCACCGCCTTGCCTTTAGAGGCGCGACTCGGCAGGATATCCAAAAACTGGTTATGAGAATAAATGACATTGCACCGCAGTTTCCGTTCATTCAGAGACTGTTGAACCTGTTCCAACCGGTCATCTGTATTTTCCAAATAGTAGCTGATTTTGTGGCTGCGCTGTCCTTCTGCTTCCTGAAACACCAGAAAATCAAACTGTTCCAGCGTTTCCTTTATGAGCTCCGGCTTCCACTTATTTGAGATGTGCTGCTGCCACCCCTTATCCATGCGCAGGTCCGGCCCGTAGTACATCTCTGTGCCGACCGAACAGATAAGGATATCAGGCATTGGGATATTGTACTCCGTCATGGCTTCCAGAGTCAGTTCCAGGCTGCGGCCCGTTGCCACTCCCCAGGCAAGATCGCTGCGGTGCTCGTCCAGCAGGTCAAGCAGTTGGTAGAGACTGTCATCGTCACCTATCAAGGTATTATCAATATCGGTGATCAAGAGCTTTCTTATACTGGTCAAGCGCTTGCCAAAGGAAGGTCGGATATTCTGCTGAAGATTGGATTTACTGCTGTCCACCTGCTGTTCTGGCAGTAACCGAGAATACTGCTCTATGGTGTCCTTACAATGGGTTGACCATGAATAATGTTTACGAACGCCGTTAATACCGTTGTTCGACAAGGTATCCCAGAGACTCTGCTCGATAAGAATCTCTTTCAGCGCACCACTGATTGCCTCCGGCTGACCGACATCGACCAACAGGCCGCTCTCACAGTTTTTAATAATGTCCACAGGGCCGCCGTCATTGGTAGCAACAATCGGCAAGCCACAGGCCGAGGCCTCAATGAGGGTTAAGCCAAAAGGTTCGACCAGTGCAGGATTAATAAAAACCCCGTGACTTTGAGCACACATACGATACAGAGTCGGAACCTCGGTGGCAAAATCATGTTTTTTAGGAATCGCCAGCTTGCCATAAAGGTCATAGCGATCCATCTGAAGCAGCATATCCGTCAGAACCGCTCTTTCATTATCTTCCATTGAATTGATATCCTGACGAATACCTGCAAATATCGCCAGATTGGCGATAGCCTGAAGTTCCTTATCCATGCCATATGCCTCAATCAGGCCGGTAATATTTTTGCGGTGGTCAGGGCGACAGACGGCAAGGACGAAAGGCTTTTCCGGGTTCGGCCAGAATCGATGCAGTTCATTTCGCAGGGTGATTTTGGTCTGTTTTGCCTCTTCACTGAGAAGATCGATATCGAGTTGTGAGTCATAGTAAGGGTAGAAAGCATCAAGCTCAATTCCCGGCGGGATAACTGTATACTTGCCCGCTGCGCCGTTGGCGTACAGGCCGTACTGATTATCGATCTCCTGCTGGGTTGAGGTTATAATCATGTCCGCTTTCTCGATGAGAGTCTCCTCTGTATCAATGCGAGTCTTGATTTTATACTGGCGGATGATCTCGTTTTTTTTCATGCCATCGGCGAGGAGCTTGGCGAGTTTATTTTTGCCCATAGAGTGGCCTGTGAAAAAAAACGGCGTATCAAAGGCGGCGGCAAGTTGCATGGCGACATAACCTGCATCTGCATAATGCCCGTGGAAAATATCAGGCGGTCTTTCCTGGGAAGTAATAAATTTGATGGTTTTATCTATAAATTCTTCCAGGTGGGGCCAGAGCAGTTCCTTTCTCAGGTATTTCCTGCCACCGCATTGAATACGCACGATGCGTGCTCCATCGGAAATCTCCTCGATCGGTTTGCTGTAGTCACTTGAGATGTTTTTGTCACGAATGAGCCTGGTAATCAGGTCAACCTGGGCGACATCTTCATGAGTGGCCAGAACCTTGGCAAGTTCTACGACATATTTCGTCTGCCCCCCGGTATCAGCGTCACGTCCCAGTTCCAGAGAATGGCCGCGAATAAGCCCGTGGATACTAATGAGTTGCAGGTAGAGTCCATTTTTCTTCATATGTAATTAATTCGAATGAGATATAATATCGGGGATTGTAAGGCTACCAGATGATTAGCATTCGCCTTTCTGGGTAAGCCAACATCTCCAGGAAATAAAAAGCCCAAGACCTCGCAATGTTTTGTTTGGTTCCAATTGGTTCTGAATTGGTTCTGGATAGAGGAGAGATAGTTCATCCTACCCAATTCTAACCGCGCCGGCAATAATTTTCAGGAAAAGTCCTGGCTGCAGCAGAACAGAAGGGCACATAAATGTATGTCTGCCAGATCAGCTTTGTCTGTATATGACGACCCAACTATGTTTCGATTACCTCCTTTTCCGACTCAGGGAACCAGCTGGGGTACCTCCTGTCCTCTTTGCTCCGAGAATCCGTCAGCAACGGTTTTGTCCCTCGCTGGCCAATGAAAGGTAAGCTGGGGAAAGGGTATTTCCCAATTGTACAAACTGGCAGCATCGACACAGTACCTTTGAATGTTCCGCATAAGCCTTGAATAGATATCTGCCTGTGAACCCTTAAAGTCTGCCAGCACAAGCAGATCAAGAGACGATGCCCCGGCTTCTTTAAATTCAACCTGCAAATTCAAACAACTGTCACCATAGCCCTCCTCCTCTAATTTCCCCTCAATGAAGGTGTGCAGGAGAGCCGGAATTGTGTTGGTCACTTCGGCCTGCAGATCATAGCTGACACCGAAGACCACCCGTAACCGGAAATTGCGGGAAAGGTTGACGGGATTCTGGCCGAGGAAATCCGCGGTCTGAAAGAGGTATCGCTTACCGCCCCGCTCCACCGTTTCGACAAGTTCATGACTGAGGCTGACCACCTTGGTCCTGGGCCGGTCACCTACCACCACCCAATCTCCTTTTTTGCATGGAAACCAGGGCTCTTCCAGGGAATAGGGCCTGGAAACCAAGCCGACAATGTCTTCAATGGGCAACCGCAGACGTATCCCCAGGGTCGGGTTGACCAAACGACAGAAGATATGAACGGTTTCGACTTTCCAGGGGACATCATACAGCTGCAATCTTTCTCCTTCACGGACCGAACCGGCGTTGAGCATCAGGCGTCCCTGCTGCCAGAGCCTTGGTACAGCCTGACGTAGCGTCCAGGAAAAGCCGAG
>WTAT01000430.1 GCA_013139415.1 Desulforhopalus sp. | reverse complement strand
TACATTTAAAATAATTACAAAGATTACACACTTCAATAAAACACTCAATACTCACATCTGTAGTCACAATGTGTTTTTCTTACCTGAGCATTTGCGTTCTCATCAATAGTGCAATAACACCCTGTCTCCTATAAGACTTCCGACCAAACTTTTTTCCCTGGGGCGATCTTTGGTGGACACGCTTCTATTGATGAGCTGTATATTCATCCAATAATCTGCGAATCATTTTTTGATACTGAGTATTATATTTTTTTGCTTCCCTTTTAAAGAAATCTACACTCGATTTGCTGAGAGAAATTGTAACTTTAACGGTTTCATCTTTCAGGGCAAGTTCTTCCGGTGAAGGAAGAAAGTCAGTAATAACCCTTACCTTGCCAATTGGCTCATCCGTGTATTTTATTTTCCCTTTCATATATCTTTTTCCCCTTCCGCCAATACCCGGTACCGATGATTCTTATTTTGTTTTTCCGATAAGTGAATCTTACTGTCATGATGCCTCCGCCGACTTTTCCGAGACAATAATATCGCTTTTTATCCAGGCTATGCTCCAAGTCTCCCAAAATAATACGATGATGATCAAGGAAAGAAAATTGCGCCTTTGCAAATGAAACATTGTGTTTTTCTTGGTTTATCCTGTCCTTGGTGGAATCCCACTCAAAATCAGATGTTTTGTCATACGAATACTCTAAGGTAGAGAACTGTTTGTGTCAATATAATTATATGGTTAAATATATGGTTAATTATATGGCGCTCGTGTTTCTTTCGACAAGTTGCTTTTAATCATTCACTGATATTTCGCAAAAACAGGCTGACCTTCGAACACATCCACGGTGAAGAGACGTCCTGATTCTGATTAACAACTGATGATTTGACAGTCGCTGTATTTTGCGGAGATGGTTGGAGACAAAAAAGGCTCGAAAGAACTCTGCATGTTCCCCTACCAGTTCAGCAAATTCCAGGTCGAGTTCGAGCTCCGAGAGCCAGATTTTCACCTGATCGGTACGAAATTCACCATTGCCCAGCTGCAGATCCAACAGCCAGTTGTCAAGATCTGCTGGTTGCCGCCCCTCGCGGTAAAGCAGAAACTTCGGCTCTGGTTTCTTATGCGAGATCTTGTACGAAAATTTGAAAAGTATCTTTTTGAAAACCTCGGCCTTTCAACTCACCTTACTCCGTGGTCTAAACAAAAAAGCCTTCCCTATTTCTTACGTGATCTCTACACGATGTGTGAGTATCAGCTGTTGTCACAACCCTGTTTGGTGATGGCCGCACGGGATGACGAAGAGGTAACGCCTGCAACCATCCGTAAGCATATCGGACAGCTGCAAAAATCGTGGGACTATGAGGTGCTCTATCTGCACCCAACAATCTCCAGCTACAACCGTAAGCGTCTTATAGAGCAGAAGATTTCTTTTGTGGTACCGGGCAACCAGATGTACCTGCCAACTATTGGGGTAGATCTGCGCGAGCATATCCGAAATTTACGAACAGCGAGCCCAAAAAAATTCAGCCCTGCAACGCAGGCTGTACTGCTTTCAATCCTTTATGATTTGCCACGAGATGGTGTTAATCCAGCGCAGCTTGCTGAAAAGCTAGGTTACACTCGAATGACCTTGACCAGGGCCTTTGATGAAATTGAAGCGGCTGGCCTGGCTGATGTGTGTATGGAATGGCGGGAGAGAGTCTTGCGTTATGAAGGCGGAAGAAAACATTTATGGGAAAAATCCCTTGAGCTGATGCGCACTCCAGTGAGCAAAAGGATACAGGTCTTGACGCCCTGTACCAATCTGCCCTTAATTCCCGCCGGAGAATCGGCCCTGGCGAGTTGCAGCATGCTCGCTCAGCCGCCAAATCCTGTCTATGCAGTGAGTAATGACGCTTGGAAATCCATGCAACAGGCTGAGGATCTCAGAGAACTGAAAATCCATGAACCGGGCTCCATTGAAATTGAAATCTGGAAATATCCTCCAGAGCTGTTTGCAAGAGCTGGAACAGTAGATCCACTTTCTCTGTACCTGAGCCTCAAGGATACAACGGATGAACGTGTTGAAATAGCCCTTGATGGGTTGATGGAGAAATTCCCATGGTAAGAGGACTGGAGAAATTCAAAGACCATTTTCGTGGATATGAGGCCAACTATGTATTGATAGGTGGCACTGCCGGCTCACTGGCGATGGAGGAGGCCGGCCTGCAATTCAGAGCGACAGTTGACCTTGATATTGTTCTTTGCGTAGAGGCCCTTGATCCGGATTTTGTCAGAAGGTTTTGGGAGTTTGTCCAGGCAGGCAACTGCCAGAACCGGCAAAAAAGTACTGGGGAGAGGCAATTCTATCGATTCTATGGTCCTGAAGATGAGACGTTTCCGGAAATGCTGGAACTGTTCTCCAGAATGCCTGATGCATTGGCATATGAAGGCGAAGGGCATCTCACTCCCATACCTATGGGTGAAGAGGCTTCAAGCCTCTCAGCCATATTACTCGATGAGTCCTATTACGAATTCCTCCATGCCGGTAAACAAGATCTGGATGGACTGTCAGTTGTTGGCCCTGAACACATTATATCCCACTTAAATTATGGTTTGAAAGGTGAATGAGAGTGGAGAATTGTCAGCATTAACAGCTTGATTTGGTCTGAAATTGTAGTGATCTTGTTGTGATAGTGGTCATTCCTTCCGATCTCCTGGTAGATTTCCGGTAGATCGGAATGACATATTGGGAGTGTATAAGAGCAGTAGACACGCTCTACAATGGCCAGAAACAACAAAGCTGTAATCCCCCATTACATCTGGGAATTACAGCTTCTTGGCATTGGTGCGAGGTCGGACACGAATCGCTTTATTTTCCATCACAATTTCAGCATATTACAACAGCAACAACAGTTCGACGAAAACAAATACACACATCTATACACACAACATGTTATGCTTACCAACATTTTTAAATGTCACACAAAGAAGGTAACAATAAATCATCCCCAAAAGTATTTCAGATCAAATGCGGATTTCTATATATTTTTGATGCTCGTATC
>WTAT01000589.1 GCA_013139415.1 Desulforhopalus sp. | reverse complement strand
AAAGAGTATGAAGGTGTTGCAGCATTCCTGGAATTTCTTGCAGGTAATGAAATGCAAATGTACTGGCATAAAGAAACTGGTTACTTCCCCATTACTCTTAATGCTTACAACCAGTTGAAAGAAGAAGGATATTACAAAGAGAATCCGCTGCAGACTGTAGGTATTGATCAACTCAACAGAGCCATACCAACTGAGATCTCAAGGGGATTACGTTTAGGTTACTTTGTTCAAATCAGAAACATCATCAATGAAGAACTTGAACTGGTTTGGAGTGGCAAGAAATCGCCAAAAGAGGGATTGGACAACGCCGTAAAACGGAGCAACATCCAATTAAGTACCTTTGCAAAGACCTACAAATAAAACCGGTAAACTGAAGTAAGGCACTAACATCCTAGTTACATCAAAGCTCCTTCGACCAAAGAAGGAGCTTTGGCAAAATATTGTGACATGATTAAACGATCGACATTCAAATCATCATACCTGCCCTATGTGCTGATCTTGCCCCAGATCATTGTGACCCTGACCTTTTTTTACTGGCCAGCGGTGCAGGGGTTGATTCAATCCTTTCTTCTCAGTGATCCATTCGGTCAGAGCAGCAAGTTTGTCTGGTTCTACAACTATGTAGAAATTTTCACAGACCCTCTGTATCTCAAGTCAATACTTATTACTTTCACATTCAGTATTGCTGTTGCATCCGTGTCCATTTGCCTGGGACTGTTTATTGCCACGATGGCCAACAGGGCCATGAGAGCTACAGCGCTCGTTAGAACCTTACTCATATGGCCTTATGCTGTTGCACCTGCATCTCTGGAATTTTATGGCTCTTCCTGCTGCACCCTTCCTACGGGATTGTGGCCCTGGGTATCAATTCCCTGTTGGGGCTCAATTGGAACCCAGTTCTAAACGGAACCGATGCCATGGCCATGATTACTATGGCCAGTGCCTGGAAGCAGATTAGTTATAATTTTGTCTTTTTCATGGCAGGGCTGCAGGCCATCCCCAAATCCCTCATTGAGGCTGCTTCAATTGATGGTGCAAGCCCTTTTACCAGGTTCTGGACAATTACCTTTCCACTCCTATCCCCGACCTTCTTCTTTTTGTCGGTTATGAATATAATTTATTCATTTTTTGAAACCTTTGGTGTTATTCACACAGTCACACAGGGTGGACCTGGTGGATCCACAAACATCCTAGTTTATAAAGTATACCAGGATGGTTTTGTTGGTTTGAACCTTGGATCTTCATCTGCCCAATCTGTGGTTCTCATGACCCTGATTGTTGTTATAACAGTTTTGCAGTTTAGATATGTTGAGAAGAAAGTCCAATATACTGGTTAAGCACCATGGTTGAAAAAACACCCATCCTGGATTCATTCACATACGTTTTTCTGATGATCGGAATTCTTATTGTGGGATTTCCTATGATCTACAGTCTGATTGCAGCGACTCTTCCACTAGAAGATGTTTCGCGTGTTCCCATGCCAATCATCCCAGGCGACCGGTTTATGGTCAACATGACAGAGGACTGATCCTCCCACTTATCGCATCAGCCACCTGTACCTTTCTTTTCAGACAATTCTTTCTCACTATCCCTGAAGAGCTATGTGAGGCTGCAAAGATGGACGGGGCCACCCCGATGACCTTTTTTCTTAAAATACTGCTGCCTCTCTCCACCACCAATATTGCGGCTCTTATTGTTATTGAGTTTGTCTATGGCTACAACCAGTATTTATGGCCCTTACTTATCACCACAAGCCCAGATATGACCACCGCTGTAATTGGTCTGCAGGATCTTATCCCTCAGGCGGATGATCTCCCCGAATGGAACGTGGCACTTGGTGGAGCACTCCTTGTCATGCTGCCACCTGTTATGGTCGTCTTATCAATGCAGCGCTGGTTTGTTAAGGGACTGATCGAGAAGGAAAAATAGTCCAAAAAAGAATAAAAAACACATCATTTTAGTTCCTTACTTCTGAAAGTCTGTCATTCAGGAGTAAGGAACATTTGTTTTCCACCACTTAAACTTGCCTCAAACAATCTTCACTAGTTTTAATTTACCCCCACAGCGTGATATATTTTCCGCCACAACTTTAAGAGACTAGCTGCTTTTTTCAGGAATTTCATTTCGGAAAAAAGGAAAATATTTCATATACTAACATTGAATTTTATAAACTTTGCCCTCCCAAAATCGTTGTTGCTCAATTGATATGCGGATATGTCACAAATCCCCTCGCTGTGGAATGGTTTTTGCTAAAAAGGATGTGTCGACTACGTGAGATGCTTAATAGTAAGGGGGGGGGTGTATGAATCAGATAGTACTCACAGTAATAATGATATTCAGCTATGTGATACCTGGAAATTCTATAGCCACCAGTTTGGTTCAAGATACATTGACTGGCACTGTATCATAAGGCTACCTTGAAAAATTATTTTTTCCAATCTCTACTGAGATAAAAAGTGAAAAACAGACGTAATTATTACCGGATTCTCCATGTTCAGCCTGATGCACCTTTGGAAATAATCAAATCGAGCTATCGTGCTCTGTTGTTAAAGCTCAAAAAACATCCCGATCTGGGAGGGGATCACTGGGAATCAACTTTGCTAAACGAAGCAAAGGAGGTGCTTATTGATCCGAGAAAAAGATCGAAGTATGATCGAGATTTTCTGAAGCCGTACTCTCGGTCAAGTCAGTCGAAGTCCTCTTGTGCGTCAGAACGTGTACACCCCGACGGCAGCGCTGGAATGAGTTCTGTCTTCTCCGGTGCGGTCTCTTCCCACGCATGTCGCTTTTGTAATAAAGTGGAGCAGCATTCTGTTTCTCTAATGCCTGAGACCCGGTGCTCCAGTTGCCACAGCCCTCTTTATCCAACCCATAAAATAAAGAATTCTGGCCTTGCTAAACGCGCGTTTCAGCGTATTGCGAAAGATTTTGTAATCACTTATTATATCGAATGGCCATCGCTGAAAGAATTTCATGGTCAAACCTCACAGCTTTCTCCCACCGGCATGCAGTTTTGTACTGATCAGTACCTGCAGCCCGGCCAAATTATCAAAATTAACAGCCGGTATGTTGAGGCGGTGGCCAAGGCGGTCTATTGCCTTAATAGCTCCCTTCCAATGAATAACCCGAGCCCTGGTAATATAATCGGTGTCGAGTTTCTCGCCTTTATATCCCTGATGACGCCGGGCACATTTGTTTCACAAACATCCTGATTTTATAACTTCAGGTCGTCATGTTCCCTTTTAAGCTGTTTGTGGAGGTTGTGAAACCCAGCATCACAGTCGAGATCACGACCAGTGAACTGCCTTTTAAGCCCCACTATTTGCTTAAAACAACCTTCATAACTGAGCCTGTTGATTTACGGCCTTTTCGCCCGATATCCGCGTTATGTGAAAAAAATAATCCTCGAAATATTAAGTATATGTCTCCGGTTATTTTTTTCACATGCCTTGATATCAAACGAAAATACTCA
>WTAT01000568.1 GCA_013139415.1 Desulforhopalus sp. | reverse complement strand
CACGAACATGCCTGGTCGCAACAATGCATCCGGGTTGGCAAGATCGGCCTTGATGAGAAATGTACCCGTCTCACTATTAAAAGTAGGATCAATAAAACTCACCTTACCTATATGGGGGTAGCGGGTGTCAGAAACATACACCTCAACGGTGTACTCCTCATTGGGGGGAGGTGTCAGTCGGCCTGCTTTAATTTCCTGCCGGCTTCTGGCAAGTTGATTCTGCGATACACTGAACTCAACCCAGATCGGGTCAAGCTGGGAGACATAGCTCAGATCGCCACCCGGTCCGACACTTAAGTAAGCACCTTCACGGACCTTGGAGTCACCGCTTACACCGGTTACCGGCGATTTGATCTCGGTATAGCCAAGATTCAGCTTCGCCTCATCAAGGCGCGCTTTTGCCTCATGGACTGCGGCTTCGGCAGCCTGCACAGAACCGATGGCATTGTCAAGATCACTCTTGCTGGCCGCATCAAGCTTGGCTAAAGGCTTGACCCGTTTCAGGTTAGCCTGCGAGGTCCAGAGCCGGGCCTTGCTGTTGGCCAGAGCTCCTTGCATAGCCTCAACCTGGGCAATAAACGGTTTCTGATCCATAAGAAACATTTTCTGGCCTTCTTTGACCACATCTCCTTCTTTGTAGAGAATTTTCTCTAAGAAGCCGTTAACCCTGGCCACGATCTCAACCTGATGGGCGCTCTCGACCTGCGCAACAAAAGTGGAATCCAGAGGAATAGTTTTGGGTGTAACGGTGATGACATTCACCTCAGTCGGGGGAGGAGGGGCGACCTCCTGCTTCTTTTCGCAGGCAGTTAGAGTCAGTGTTACAAGAGCTGCACATCCCAGGATGAACAGCCTGAAGTTACGGTCACAAGAAATTCGCTCCATATTCATGTTTGTTACACCTGTTGTTGGATGGGTTCTCATCACTTTCGTACATCTGTACTTTGTCACGAAAGCGTATTAGTCAGCGGGTATGTAAGTAAAACACAAAGTTTCCAAGAGATATACCTATGTTATTCCATCTATACATTGTTAAAAAATTGGATAAAAAGTTATCCTAACGCTCCTTTTGGGGACTTGCAATAACTTTGATATAATCACTCTTCATTTCCCCTGATTTTCAGTACCGGTCAAGCGGGTACTAAAAGAGCACCCCTCAGGGGGGTATTATAAAGAATGACAGGCCTTCAGGAGTACTCAGTTTAGTCTTGGGGACCGTCCGGCAGATGTCCATATGCCCTTGCTGGGATCACTTCGAACGCATCTTTCCCGGGCGATTTCCAGAAAAGTTTGAGTGCAGCCGTTCCTTTTCGTTGAAAATATTTGACCATCAGCGCATGCCATCCGGTTTTCTGCACAGAAAGTGTACCGATGCTGGATAGACGGTCCGAGTGAACGTCCGCGTCGATCAGGATGGTGTCACCGTCAATGATGACTTCTACACCATCGTTGGAGAGGGCCTGAAATTCGTAAGGCCCCTTATGGTCGAAGAGGAGATATCCTTTCATCTGTACGCCCACTCCTCGAGTCCTGCCGCTGTCAAAGACTTCGTTATTACCAAATTGGTTATCAATCAATAAAATGGGCGAGCCCGGTCTCCCTTTTTCAAGGATTGCTGTATCCCCGTCGGGGATCTGCCGAACATTACGATATTTCCCATTGAAATATAAAACTTGGAGTCCAGGCACCAAAGAATCTTTTATGTTTTCGAAATCAACGAGTGTCTGCGAGCCTGTACATCCGCCTAGCAGAGATAGGATTGTTACAATTTGGATAGTGTATTTATATAACAAATTACGTTCCTCCAGTCTGAATTTCTACTATATTTTCCCGGCTGATTATTGTATTTGTAACAGATAATACCTTAGTTCCTGAAACTCAAGACGATGCAGGAAATCAGCAAAACGCAACCGATTGCATCAGAGTGGTGATATGTCCCAAGAACAACAAGAAGGGTGTAAAGGTATCGCACCCGAGCATGATTGGAATTGAGTAGAACTCTCATACTACTCTGTCGTTTATATGGACATCCCCTGAATAGGGGGAGTAAATTCACTCTGTTTGGGGCATTGTATTTCTGCCTCTATATTTTATTGGGGCATCATTTTGTAAACAAAATGAGGAGATTATGACTGATGGGATGGTTAAAAGTAACACAAATGCCTGGCAATCGGCTCTCCTTCATAGTATTTTATGTGCGTCTGAACATAGTCAGGAACCAGCAGGTGAATATAAAAAAAGATACTGATTACGCATGAAACTCAGCCAATTCTGTGGGCGTAGACATAATATTTTGATAACAATAGAGAAATAAAATCCAGCAGGGTTGTCATCCCCGCGTAGGCGGGGGTCCAGTGACTAGCAGGATCACTGGATCCCCGCCTACGCGGGAATGACAAAAAAAGCAGCTGAGTTTCATACGTAATCAGAAAAAAGACTGTAGTTGCATATGCATGCCACTTTTTTGAGGGTGAGCCTATCTGCCTATTTTTTGCTGGGATGTTCTACAAGATTGCGAGACAGTTTCTGATCCGAGATAGAGGAGAGTGCACATGCAAAATGTTATCTGGAAACGGCTCGGCTTTCAAAATCTTCTCTTTTGGCTTTTTGCCTATATTGTGGTGAATCCTTTTCTGACATCGTTGCCCTACTCTAGATACGTGGTTGATCTGCTCTTGTCGTTTGTGCTCTTTTTTGCCATTTTTGCGGTAAGCAGAAAGAGAAAAATATTACCAATATCGACCTCTCTTCTGATCTTGACGCTGCTCTTTCACTGGTTGCATATCTTTGGGGTCATTGAGTTTAGCCCACTTATCAGCTATTGGATCTTAGTTATATATCTAGGGACCCTGGTCTACTCATTTTTTATAGCAATCATAACTTCACATAAGGTAACGCTGCGCTTAATTTCAGCCACTCTGTGTCTTTATCTTATTATAGGTATGTTATGGGGTGCGATTTATACCCTGCTTGAGTCCATGGTTCCAGGGTCTTTCAGCGGCGGCACACTTGATCAGGCTCATTCCCCAGAACAATTGTTGCAAAGTTTCACTTATTTTAGCTTTATTACTTTGACCACGCTGGGGTATGGGGATATCACACCCCAGACCATGGGGGCCGGAGGGCTCTGTCAGGCGGAAGCCATCGTGGGGCAATTCTATACCACCGTTCTGGTAGCGTTTCTGGTCGGTATGTATACTTCCGAGCGGCAAGCCAAGAAAGAAAAAGCTAAAAATATATCTGAATAACAGCTGATGCTGAAAAATTAACTGTCCTGACCGGGACGATTATCATTAAGGGGTAGGGCGTGAAAAAATTCCTGAAATACCTGCTGACAGGATCCATTCTCCTCGTTGCAGCGGCTGCGGTAGCCTACAAATATTGGGATTATGTGATGAATCCCTGGACTCGTGACGGCCAGGTGCGGGCAGAGGTCGTACAGATTGCGCCCCGTGTAACGGGTCCGATTGTTAAACTTGCAGTGAAAGATAACCAATATGTGAAGACAGGCGATCTGCTCTTTGAGATTGATCCACGCACTTTCAGGGTAAGCCTCGATCAAGCACGTGCACAGTACGATAAGTCAAAAGACAACAACCTGGCACTGACAAAACAGGTCGAGGCAGAAAAGGCTTTGATTGGGGTCTCCCAGGCCTCGGTCCTGCAGGCACAAAGTACTATCAAAGAACTCGATTCTCAGATTGTGAAGAACAAAGCCGAGTACCAACGCCAGCAGGAGATGTTGCCCAAGAAGGCAACCTCGAAAAAGTCCGTGGAGAGGGCCAAGGCGAATTACGAAGTCTCGGTGGAGAAGCGAAAAGGTGCTGTGGCCGGCCTTGCCCAAACTCGAGCTACATTGCTGCAGTCTGAAGCCTCCCTGGCGGAAGCAAAAGCTAACCTTGGAGCTCCGGGGGATGCCAATGCCTCAATTCGGGAGGCTTTGGCCGCCGTTGAACAGGCCGAGTTAGATCTGGAGTTTACCCAGGTCAGGGCACCGGTTGACGGCCACGTCACCAACCTCAATCTGAGGATAGGGAGCAATGCTGTTGCTAATCAACCGCTGCTTGCCCTGGTTGATATCAACAGTTATTGGGTAGACGCGTACTTCCGGGAAAACTATATCGAGAACATTAATGCAGGTGACCAGGCGATTATCACCCTGATGTCCTATCGGGATACGCCACTTGAAGGCTATGTCGATAGCCTGGGCTGGGGCATTGCCCAGGACGACGGCAGTACGGGGTTTGAGCTGCTTCCCACCATCAACCCCACCTTCGAGTGGATCCGGCTGGCCCAGCGAGTACCGGTGCGCATCTATATAAAAGAGTTGCCGGAAGGTGTGAAGCTTCGAGTAGGTACGACCGCCTCGGTGCTGGTCAAAACCGGATCATCGGTTGCGAGTGCATCGCAATGAGGAGGATGAACATGTCTTGCACACTCTCACAGGATCGCCAGCCAGAGCCAGCAAGACAGACCTTTATGGACAGAGCGGGTGATCTGTTGTCAATGACCAGGCGTTTCTCCACATCGGGAGTTTGCTTGCTGCTAGCCATGCAGGCATTGCTGATCAGTGGTTGTGTGAACCTTGGACCTGATTACCAAATCCCTGAGGTTGCAGTTGAGTCTGACTGGCTTGTGAGGGAGGATCCTCCACTCACAACTGAGCCTCTTTCTGACCCGCAATGGTGGAAAACTGCTTTTCAGGATGATGATCTAAATAAGTTGGTTGAGGCAGCCCTCAAGCAGAACCTGACCCTGCGGTCGGCGGGGCTTCGGGTGTTGCAATCACAACAGCAACTGGCAATTGCCATTGGCAATCAATACCCGCAAACACAGCAGCTCACCGGAGCGAAATCAAGGGAGAAATCAACTGGGGTGACTTTTGATAATTACAATCTTGGCTTTAATCTCAGCTGGGAGGCTGATTTCTGGGGACGTTTCAGGCGGCAGGTGGAATCGGCTTCAGCCGATCTTGATGCAAGTGTTGCCAGTTATGATGGTGCTGTATTGTCAATGCTTTCCCAAGTGGCCCAGAACTATATTCTGATAAGGACATTCCAGGACAGGATAGAAGTTGCCAGGAGCAGCATAAAAAACCAGGAAGAGAGTGTCAGGATCACCCAGGCCAAATTTGATGCCGGTGAAGTTAGCGAACTGGACAAAGATCAGGCTGAGACTTTGCTGCACAATACCAGGGCGACTGTTCCTGCCCTGGAAACTTCCCTGCAGCAGTTAAAAAATTCACTGGCGATCTTGCTGGGCCTGCCTCCTCAAAACTTCAATTACCTTTTTGATAAGAACCTTGGTATACCCTCTGTGCCTGCAGATATCGCTCTGGGCATGCCCCAGGATCTTATTCGGCGACGACCTGATATTCGTGTTGCCGAACGTCAATTAGCTGCCCAGAGTGGTCAGATTGGTTTTGCGGAGACAGAGTTATACCCGCACTTTTCTATAGGCGGTTCAATCGGCACGAGCAGTGAAAACTCCAGCGATCTTTTTAAGAATGCAAGCGAAACCTGGGATTTGTTTGGCATGTTTGAGTGGAACATTTTTAACTATGGTCGACTGCAAAGCAACGTCAGGCTGCAGGACGCACTCTTTCAGCAGTTGCTGGTTGATTATCGAAATACTGTCCTGCAGGCTCAGGGGGAAGTGGAAAATGCGATAGTGGCCTATCTTAAAGGGCAGGAACAGCTTTTGTCTTATAAGTCAGCGGCTGACGCATCAAGACGAGCGGTAAACATTGCCACAATCCAGTATCAGGAGGGCGCTGTGGGGTTCAATACAGTGATCACCACTCTGACCGCTGATGTACAGCAGCAGGATCTGCTCTCTTCAACCCGTGGAACTGTGGCAACCAACCTTGTTGAGGTGTATAAGGCGCTTGGTGGTGGTTGGGAGGTCCGTGGAGACAAAGACCCTGTTGATTTACTGCCCTCTGGCATGAAGGTCCAGATGCTGGAAAGGACCAAGGCCTGGAAGGGTGTGCTCATGGACGACTCTGATAGCTGAACCTGCTCTATTGATTTTCGTCTCTGGTCTGATCTTGAGTTTGTCGGATAGATTGCCCTTCACGGTCCTAATTGTATCATGATTACGTATGACAAATTAGTAAAAACCTCGCTGTACCGTCATTCCCGCCTACGCGGGAATGACAAAAAAAGCAGCTGAGTTTCATAGTTAATCAATAATTGTATTGTAGCCGTATTGCAACCGTCTCATCAAAAACTGGTTGATTTTTGCAAGGAATCGGTATCGTATTTCAACCCCAGCTGTGTTCACTTGGTTTCTTGAGAGTATTAAATGTTAACACTGTCCACAAATGC
>WTAT01000292.1 GCA_013139415.1 Desulforhopalus sp. | reverse complement strand
AGGAAAAAAGGTACATTACTAAAACCAGCAATGCTGTAGCCATAAATTTGAAAAAACCAGCCACCCCGGCCACCGCACAACCCATTCAACCTGTAGCCCAAACGCGACAACAGCCGACCACCGAGACCATACCGGCATCAACCATAGTGGGACTGGCCCCAATTCATCTGGAGACAGGAACCTATCATGATCGGATCGTTCCGCTGTTTAGAAACAGTTGGGTGATAGCACTATGCGGACTCTGTGTTCTTTTACTGCTTGCTCTTTTTGTTCTGAAGATACGACAGCGAAATATTGAAAAGCATCCCGAAATTCAACGACAAAGACAAAAGAAACTGCTGCTTGAAAGTGACCTGAAAAAGGTCGAACAGGCCCAGGCAATTGGAGATGGCCCCTCATTTCTTTCGTCTGGCAGAACAGCCATCCAGAACCAGCTCGGACTGCTTTGGCATATTGAACCCGCAGCTCTCAGTCTAGCTGATGTCAGAAGTCGACTGGACGTGGATTCGCAGCTTATTGATATTTTTAGTGCCGCCGAAGAGGCTGCCTATGGCGGAGCCACCCTCACGAACAAAAAGATGCAGGACTATTTTATTACCCTGAAAACGGAACTGGAGGAGTTACTATGAAGGGTACAGGCTTTCGTTTCATTTTTCCCATCCTATTAACCATCCTATTAACCAACCTGCTTTTATCGGCCACAGTGGTTCTTGCGGTTACAGATGAAGACAGCCTTTTCCAGCAAGCTAATGAGGCGTACAGCCGTGGCGATTATGCCCAGGCCATCTCAAATTACCAACAGATAACCGAAACAGCAGGATACTCGTCAGCTGTGCTCTATAATCTCGCCAACAGCTTTGCCCAAGCTGGGAAAACGGGCAGAGCGATACTCAATTACGAAAGAGCCCTGCGGCTTTCACCCTCGGATTCAGATATTTCCGGCAATCTCGAACTGGTAAAAAAGGAAAACGGTCTCTTCCCCAAAGAATCCTCCAGAGCGGAGCGATTTTTTCGACTTCTGAACCTTAACCAGTGGACAGCTCTGATCCTGTTGGCCCTCATTCTGGTTACCACTTACCTGCTTGCTACCATGAAATACCGGTTTTCCAGACAGCTCAATATCGGGGTGGGAACAAGCTGTTTCCTGCTCCTCTGTCTGGCAAGCGCAGGAACCATGTTCCGCTATCAACACTTCAACCCTTCGGTGGTGGTCTCCCCGGAGGTGAAGCTATTCGTCTCCCCGTTTGAGTCATCGGCCTCCATAGGTGCTATGCAGGAAGGTCGACTGGTCTATCCGCAAAAAAACCACGGAAATTTCAGCTATGTTATTGATGAGACTGACCGCAAAGGCTGGATTCCTTCCTCGTTGATAGAACCCGTCTGCAGGCCGGCACGCTCCGGTTCATAAAGAAAATCACAAAAGAGTGCGGCGAAATTCGGTAAGTGTTGCTGCCGCCTCGTCAATATTTTCAGAAGAGAGTTCCAGCGCATACCTATAGCTACTCATGCTCTTGCCGTATCGTTTATCATAGTAATCAACGAGCAGAATTTGAACCAATTCATGCACATTCCCGTTTTTCAGGAGCAGGCACATTTTCTCCACCTGACTTTCGCCCATTTTTCGCTTGAAGGATTTTAAAATGGACTCGATCTGGTTTTGCATCTCCTCAGTTGGCACTGGGTAATCCTCGACAATACGCCTAATCCTGGTCTCCAGACTGCAATGAACATTAACAAGAACAGCCTCTTGCATGGCCATGGCCAGAGGTTTCGGCATAAAAACCCTGCCTATTTTGCGACTCTCCCCTTCTATAAAATAAGGCTCTTCTTCCAGTGAAACGATAACCTGCGCCAACCTGCTTTCAAAGGTTCTCTGGTTACTCGGCTCCTGGTCCAGACCACCAAAAAGAGAACTGCGATGTCCGGCAAGATCTTCCAGGTCGATGGCAGGCTCAAGTTTCTGCAGGATACGGGTTTTTCCCGTGCCGGTAAGGCCATGAATCACAATCAGTTTCGGCTGGAAATCCTGCAGACAGGCGAGGATATTCTGTCTGTACTCCTTATAACCTCCTTCAAGCTGGAAGGCCTTATAACCGGATTGAACCAGCAGATTGACCACCGACAGTGATCGCATTCCGCCTCTGGCACAGAAAACGGTGATTGTTTTTTTTTTAAAGGGTTGAAAAGCTGCGAGCAACTCGTTTAATTTTTTATCAACATATTCAAAGCCTTTGTCTACAGCCTGTTCGTGCCCCCCATGCCGGTAAATGGTACCAATAACACTGCGCTCATCCTCGTCAAACAACGGTACATTGATCGCCCCGGGAATAGTCCCCGCCAGAGCTTCCCCTGCGGAACGGACATCGATTATTTGATGACCGTTTGCCACCGCTTCATCGAGTTGTATGGGTCCGGAGGATTTACCAAGAATTGCCGAACGGGATAGATCTTTTTCCATGATCACTAAATTTCCTTTCCCTGATTTCTCATCTCTAGTTTTTGATTAACTCATAAAAAGCCAGTTCGAAGCTGCCAGATGGCTCTGCCCCTTGGGTACTTTTTATAGGTTACCTGCCAGATACTGAACAATAGAAACAGCGCTGAGAGTGGCAGTTTCCGCCCGCAGTATCCTGTCCCCAAGACTTACTGTACGCCAGCCAGAAAGACGCGCCTGCTCGACCTCCTCCCGGGTGAATCCACCTTCGGGTCCAAGCATAAGGGCGAGAGAGCATGCCTTGGCAATATTCGGGATATCATGGAGGTGGGTCGTTTTTTCCTCTTCCCAGAAAAGAAGTCGCAATATTGTATTATCATCAGATTTTTTGCTCAGCGACTCGGTGTAGGTTACGGGGGTATCAATTTTTATCGACTGGAGACGTAGACACTGTTTGCAAGCCGCCTGCCCTATTCTCTGCCACCTCTGGTGTTTTTTCCGGGCCTGTATCCGACTAAGCTTTCCCTGGCATCTCGAACTCTGAAAGGGCATCATCTCGGTTACCCCCAACTCGGTACATTTTTGTACCACGGTGTCCATCTTTTCGCCTTTCAGGATACCCTGCCACACCAGGACCGATTTGCCGACATCCGCCTCCTTTACTACAACTCCTTCGATTTGTGCCTCCACCTGACGTCCAACAGTGGTGATAACCGCATGGTACAAAGTTCCCAGACCGTCAAGAAGCTCAATTTCATCACCGGTCTTTAACCGCAATACCTTCGAGATATGGCGAGATTCCTCCTCCGAGAGAAAAGCTTTGTCGCCATTTCGCGAAGACGGATCGAAAAAAAAACGTCGCATCGATTTATCACCATCCCATCATATATACGTTTACCTGCTACCTAACTCGTGTCTGTCCATAAATGGCCATTTTTCCCTAACTCATCGTTGTTCTCAAAATTTAATCCTCAGAATATCAAATATACGTTTACCTGCTGCCTAACTCATTTTCATCCTGACCAGCCGACACGAGTCGCTCTTTGAAATTGACAATTTCTCACTCATTCCGTAAGTATAAATAAACAGAGTCGTGTTCCGATACATCATTTATACTCTTTGAACCGAGGAAAAACCATGTCGATTGAACGAAGAGAACAGAAACGTTTTTCTCTCAACCTTCAAGCCAAAATATCATACAGACATGTTGAGGATCAATCTCCGGTGATTGATTCCGTTGCGGCAAATATCAGCTCAGGTGGAGCTTTTATACAAACCACCCATAAATTTCCCATGGCTGCGAAGGTTAAAGTGGAATTTTATCTAAGCTTTGCTGATCTAAAAAGACTGCGCTTCATCCTTTCTATGGAGAGCCTGAAACAGCTTACCGGCAAAAACATCTGGGTCAGCGCCAACGGTATTGTTATCCGCCAGGAAGCTGGTGG
>WTAT01000350.1 GCA_013139415.1 Desulforhopalus sp. | reverse complement strand
ATGAGCGCAAACAAATGATTACCGAATTTTGTCTGCTTTATGGGACAAAATGAGTTTCTGAATTTATCTTTAAACTCACTAATGCTCGTTTGCTTATGTGTATAAGTTAAACCAGCATATTGTATTAAGTACTACTTTGGTATTGATGTAATTTCGCCTTTCCCACCCAAATAGACCTAGCAAGCTGCGTAATAAAGTCCGGCGTAACTGGAATTATGCTATATGATCTCTATCAAAACTACAGCTATATTATCTTTCCCTCCAGCATTGTTAGCCTGATCTATAAGCATTGTTCCCTTAACAGCTAGAGGTTCCTCAATCGCTAATATTTCTTTTACCTGTACATCTTCTACCATAGAGGAAAGACCATCAGTACAGAGAAGAAGGATGTCGCCGACTAAAACATTATCATGAATTATATCCACTTTCAGTCCATCATTACTTCCCACAACCCGAAGAATGAGATTACGCATAGAGTGTGTTTTTGCCTGTTCCTTAGAAATTAAATCCTGATCTAGCTGCTCCTGAACAAAGGTGTGATCTTTGGTCAACTGTTTTAACCTTCCTCTGCTCCAAGAATATGTCCGACTGTCACCGACATGGCCCAATATAAAGCCATCATTGTGAAACACGAGCAGTTCAGCTGTACATCCCATTCCTGAATGGGAAGGGACTTCATTTACATGTGATAATATTTTTCTATTGGCTGACTGGAAACATTCCATAACCAGTTCTTGGGCCTCATCCGGGGTACGTTCGGGGTCGGAGGAGAATAGTCCAACGGTTGCTTTTTTAAACAGGGCACTGGCCACCTCTCCGGCTGCGGCACCACCCATGCCATCTGCTACCAGGAAATAACCATCTTCGTTGTTGGCAAGACAGGTATCCTCATTGTGTGAACGGACTAATCCCGGATCTGTATTACAGCAGGCAATTGTATACATAATAGGTTTTTGATTTATCCATCCCTAAAAGCGGCTAAAGTTTTGTCTGTTGTTATTATTTGCTTGCCCATAACTAGCTTTATCACGCAAGCTTGTGATATATTATATATGATATGCAGGCAATATACTAAAAAAACTAATGGTCTTCTGATCGTGCTAAATGTGAATATGAGTATAGTACAGGCAAAAAAACTGGGTGAAAAGTATCTCCTGCTTGATCTTATTGGAACCGGAGGCATGGCAGAGGTCTATAGAGGCAAACTGCTGGGAGATAAAGGTTTTGAAAAACTAGTAGTTATAAAAAAACTTCTACCGCATGTTGCACAAGACAAGGAGATGGCTCAACTCTTTATAGGCGAGGCAAAACTTGCTGCCCTCCTGCAGCATGAAAATGTCGCCGCCACCTATGATTTTGGCGAAATTGAGGGTGATTACTTCCTTGCCATGGAATATCTGTTCGGCAAGGATCTTTTCACGGTTATACAAAGAGCCAAGGAACGCAGTAGCTCTTTGGAGACTAAATATGCCCTGATGATTGCATCAAAAATATGTGAGGGAATGGATTACACCCATGGCCTTAAAGATCTCAAAAATAATCCGCTCAACATTATCCATAGGGACCTGACCCCCCATAACATCTTTCTCACCTATGACGGAAAGGTGAAAATTATTGATTTCGGGATTGCCAAAGCCGAAATGCACGATAACAGGACAAAAGCTGGTGTAGTAAAGGGCAAGATTTCTTATATGTCTCCTGAGCAAATCGCCGGCGATGTTATTGATTCTCGATCGGATATTTTCTCGATCGGCATTTTACTCTATGAAATGATCAGCGGTAGGCGTATGTACACTGGAGACACAGCCTCGTTGATCAGAAAATGCATTAGCGTTGAATATGAACATCTTGAGAACATACTCCCTGACCTGCAACCAGAGTTGTATGCAATACTAGATATGGCACTAAGCAAAGATGTTGAGTCGAGATATCAGACCTGCGGAGCAATGCAATCTGACATTGATAATCTACAGTTTAGTATGTCAGAGAGGACGGACTCAAAGGCGCTGAAGAATTTTATTCGGGATCTATTTGAGGATGAGTATGAGTCCGACCAGAAGAAGGCTGTCAGGATGTTGGAGACTATACCTGATAAAAATGTACCCACGTTCAAGGACAAGACTGTCATTTCCAAGCAGGATAGTGATGAAATAAGTCCGGCATATGACAAGACAGTTCTTTATGACACCCTCAAAGGTTCCGCCTCAGGGAAAATGGCGTCTTTCCTCAGCCGTGGCCTTGCTGCCATTCTCAAGGAATGGAAAGAGAAAAAAGATTTCATTTCCCTCCAATCACTGAACCGTAAAAAGATTTTTCTAATCGCATCAATCTGCCTCATAGCATTTTTACTTCCCGGCTTGATGGAAAAGAAATCACTTATTCAAGAACTGACAAACAAGGCAGAACAATGCTTGGTTGAAAGTCAACTCACTGCACCTGAAGGCGATTGCGCCTTCAAGTATTATAGTGAGATTTTGGAATTGGACAAAAACAACAAGGTGGCACTGGCCGGATTCCAAGAGATAGCTGATCAATACGCTACATTAGCAGATCAGTCCTACCGAAACCTAAATCTCATAACTGCAAAAAAATATGTCAAACATGGCTTGATGGTGGTACCGGACCATAGCCGTTTACTGGAATTGGAGCTGGAGTTATCCAAGCCCATTTCAGAAAATATTTTCAAGGGGATAAAAAAGAATATTGATAACCTCTTCTCCGACTAACCGGATATCTTTTTCAAGAGCCTTGAGAAAAAATTACCCTTCTCATTCTGGTTCACTTGAATAGAGGTCCTACGGCTAGCACTGGCCCCTTGTCCCTTTGTTTTATCTATCAA
>WTAT01000428.1 GCA_013139415.1 Desulforhopalus sp. | reverse complement strand
CCGCATATTCGTCATATTCATTCATACGCCAGGCGAGATCAGCTGTATCGTACCAGGTACCGGCGGGATCGATCTTAAACTTGGATTCCATGTCTGGTACCTGCTTGATGCATACTAGAATTTTCATAATGTCCTCTGGTTTCCAGGGATGTATGAGAATTTAATTAGTTAAGGCAATACGGTCAGCCAAAATTTCGGCAATATCCTGAGGTTTCAATGTTCCTTCAAGTTCAGCACCTTTAACTCCATCTTCAAACATCGTAAGACAGAATGGACAGTTGGATACGAGGACATCAGCACCTGTATCAGCAGCCATATTGACCCGTTTTATGTTGATACGTTCTCCGATGTTTTCTTCGGCAAGAATACGGCCGCCTCCGGCACTACAACAAAAGGCCTCCGAACGGTTTTTGTTCATTTCCGTCAATTTCCCACCCGCCGCTTCGATTAATTTTCTCGGTGCCTCATAAATATCATTGTGACGACCAAGGTAACATGAGTCGTGATAGGTGCAGGAGAGTTCACTTGCGTCAATCTTTAAGCTGCCGTCATTAATCAGTTGTTCAAGAAAAACAGTATAGGTCTGAACCTTGGCCTCAAGGCCAAGATCGCGGTAATCTTTTTCAAGAGTATTGAAACAGTGGGGGCAGGTGGTGACAATTTTTTCTATACCATAAGATTTGATCTTTTCGATATTTTCAGTCGCAAGTGTCTGATAAAGATACTCATTGCCCATTTTGCGCATGGGCTCCCCACAGCATTTTTCTTCCTTGCCAAGAATACCAACCTTGATACCAGCAGCCTGACAAAGCTTTATAAAGCTGGTTGCCACCGCAATGTTACGCTTATCAAAGGATCCGTAGCAACCGACGAAAAAAAGAACGTCTACCTCGCTGTCTTCAGCAAGAGTCTTAACATCCAGCTCTTTCACCCAGTCACCACGTTCTGCATAACCAACTCCCAGAGGATTTCCATTTACCTCGGTGGCGTCCATAGCCGCCATCACCTCTTCTCCCGGGAATTCACCTTCCATCAGGACCATCGACCGACGTAGATCAACAATTTTATTGACATGTTCGATAGCAGCAGGACAGATATCCTGACAGGCCCGACAGGTTGTGCAGGACCAGAGCACATCTTTACCGATGGTCTCGATGAGAGCGCTGTCCGGTGCATTAAAGGCGGCATCACCCAGTTGATTGATCAGCTTCATCGGTGATAAAGGCTTGCCTGTTGCAAAGGCGGGACAGCGATCCTGGCAGCGCATACAGAGCGTACAGCTGTCGGTGTCAAAAATATCTTTCCAGCTCATCTCGCCAATATTTGAGACCCCAAAACTCTCGGCATCTTCATCCTCAAGATCGAGGGTGGTAAGCTTGCCCGTTGGTCCCAAATCGGAAAAGAAGTAGTTCGCGCTGGTTGTCAGTATGTGTCTGAATTTGGTGAAGGGTATGAGAACAAAAAATGCTATCACCAGCAGGAGATGTAGCCACCAGGTTACCTTGTGGAGGGCGAGCAGTCCTCCCTCCCCAAACCACGAGATCATATGTGCAAACAAAAGACCTATCGGTGACCAGGGAGCAAGGGGAGAGCCAAGCTCTGTTGCTGCCATCCGGGCACCCTCAATGATAAAACCTGTGATAAGAATAGCAAAGAGCAGGCCGTGCATGATGGCATCGTCATTTTTTGTCTCCAACCCCTCGGGAGCAAAGAAATATCGACGTACCAGTAGCCCACCAAGCATAAACAGACAAACCATACCTGCAATATCAAGAACTATTGAAAAGAGCTTATAAAACGATCCTTTTAGAAACTTAACATCAAAGAAGAGATCTGTAAAATCCGCCTGGATCACTATCAATGTAGTGCCGATCAAAAGCAGTCCGAATCCCCAAAAGAACATACCATGCAGAAGACCGGGCCAGGCCACACGACTGACCTTCTTCTGCAGGAGTACATTTTGCAGCATCAGGAGTACTCTTCTGCCACGCTGATCGTCCCTTTGCAGGGGTAAGCCCTGTTTATAGATTTTAATGCGGTCGTAAAAACCTTTAACCAGCACACCTATGGCAAAAATTGCCAGCAGATACATGGGGATTAAGGTCGCTGCTCCGTGTCCAACATTCCAGTATATTTCTCTGGTAAACTCCATTACTTTCTCCAGTTACAACAGCTCATAGATTTTGTCATTGACTTACATTTCCACAGTTATCTTATCTGGTCAAAGCGGCTCCGATGACTAAGCGCTGGATTTCGGTGCTACCTTCATAGATCTCAGTGATTTTAGCATCGCGCATCATTCTCTCAACCGGGAAATCTCTTGTGTAGCCGTAGCCGCCGAGTATCTGTACGGCCTGGGTGGTGCCTTTCATTGCCGTTTCTATCTTCAACTTTTACCCAGGGTAATTCCTGGCTAATAATAGGTTCTGCAGAAGCATCCGGGGAGGATGGTCGTCTCCTCCCCGAAGGTTCTATTTACTTCTTTTGGGATTTCAGCTCGGGGAAATCCCAATAAAAATATTCGGTCTTCTCTTGAGAACTGTCTTTTCCCTGGGCATCAATTTCCTGTTGTCGTAATTCGATCCTTCTGATCTTACCGCTTAAGGTTTTCGGTACTGCCGGGACGAATTCGATTATTCTCGGAATCTTGAATTTAGCCAGAATGTTGATGGTATGCTGAAAGAGTTCAAGGGCAAGCTCCCTGGAAGGTTCTACCCCCTCTTTTAGGATACAAAAAGCTTTTACCAACTGATGACGTTTTTCATCAGGGACGCCAACGATTGCAGATTCTGCTACAGCCTCATGCTCTAAAAGCGCGCTTTCCACTTCAAACGGCCCAATACGGAAATCTGCGGATTTGATGACATCGTCGCTACGCCCGACGAACCACCAGTAACCGTCCTGATCGATGGAGGCTCTATCGCCCGTATAGTAGTAGTTGTCGATGAAGACCCCGGCCATCTTTTCAGGATTACCGATATATTCGCTAAAAAGTCCGATTGACCGCCATTTGTCCAGTTTGACAACGATATGACCCGGTTCGTCTGCAACAGTAATTTCCTTGCCGTCATCATTAACCAGGGCCACATCATACATAAACGAGGGCTGGCCGAAGGAGCCGTTGCGCATTTTGCCATTCATCCACGGATGGTTGCCGATCATGGAGGTTGATTCGGTATGGCCATAGAAATCTCTGATTTCCGTTCCGGTGAGTTCGCTCCACCTGTTTATGACTTCAGGATTAAGCGGTTCACCTGCGCCAATAGACTGGCGAAGCGATGAGAAGTCAAATTTGGAGGTATCGAGGTTGATAAACATACGCCATGCGGTTGGAGGCGCACAGAAAGTCGAAATTT
The DNA here is from genome assembly GCA_013139415.1 of Desulforhopalus sp. GTDB lineage: Bacteria > Desulfobacterota > Desulfobulbia > Desulfobulbales > Desulfocapsaceae > Desulforhopalus_A. Next base: position 5,835 of record WTAT01000428.1, on the reverse strand, counting down.
TATGTCTGGTGATCGCAGTGAGGTATTTCTCACCATCAAGAACGGTGAAGTTAAAACCTGTGGCAGTGGCTCCAACATTCAATGGGGTGAAAAAACTTGACCACGCCCATTTTCCCCAACCTGTGGCCCCCAGATTGTTATGGATATCGGCTGTACGTACACCCGTTACGATTGAGGTAGAGAGATGTCCTAAAGGATAAGAAACGGCGGTATGACCGACCCGCTTCGGGAGCCCGGTTGTGCCTGAGGTGAAAAAACAAAAAAGAAGATCATCTGATCTTGTCTTGGCAGGTTCAGCCTCTACGGCCTCACCAGTGAGGTCGGCATAGCTGACCCAGCCATCTTTTTTCCCAAGTACAATCTTTATTTTGGGAGTCATCCCTGTGGCCTCAAGTGCAGCATCAATGATATCGGTATAGATTTCATCGGCGACAATCGAGTCGGCGGGATAGGTCTTGAAACGGAATTCCAATTCTCTTTCTGTCATGGTCGTGGCCGTCGGTACCGTCACCAGGCCACCCTTAATGCAGGCGTAACTGGCAAACCATGTTTCCGGCGCGATTGGCACCATCATGTACATATTGTCGCCTTTTTCAACGCCGGCCTTTCTCATTTTATTCAGACACTGGTTACCGTGGAAAGAGAACTCCTGATAGGTGTAACTCTTGGTTTCAGTGGATATGATGTCTGTCCAGATAAGAGCGGTTTTATCACCACGTTCCTTTACATGGAGTCCTTCAAATATTTCTGAGGCCCAATTAAAATATTCTGGGATTTCCATAAAATTGAGCTTCTCAAAAAAAGCTTTTGCTGCATCCCTTTTACTGTCATCATCAGCCATGTCGTTAAGGTTCATTACTTCTTTGTACAGGTTTTCCATACTCATAAGTGACTCCTCACTGTTTTGCTTTTAGAATGAATGTCAGCTTGACACTGGAAATTTTCGATGCCCATGTGCCAAACTGAGCGCTCGGTCGGTATCGTTTGGTGAACTAAATAATAATTGTTTCTTTTTGTCAAAGGATTTTTTTCTTTGGCCTATTCGTTAGATTAAAAAACATTGACAAAACCTTGGTGTTGGGTCAACATGGCGATGTGATTGAGCGCTTGGTCAGTTTTCCTGCGTGAAGATGTGTATGTCAATTATCTGATTGAAAGAAACCTTGCCCTGGATGTTGCTGCTATATTGCTTATCTGAGGTTTCAAGGTTGAGAATAACGAGCTGAATAATGGAGTATAAAATGAAAAAGGCTGTAATTGTTAGCGCGGTAAGAACACCTTTTGGAAGTTTTGGAGGGACACTGGCTAAAACAGGGGCAACTGACCTTGGAGCTCTTGTCATCAAGAATGCAGTTATTCGTTCGGGCATAGATAAAAAGGAAGTTAACGAATGCATAATGGGGATGGTACTCCCCTGCGGGTATGGGCAGAATCCTGCAAAACAGGCTGCGATTAAGGCTGAGCTGCCACAAGAAGTAGAGGCAATTACTGTTAATAAGGTGTGCGGTTCGGCACTCAAAGCAGTAATGCTTGCAGCCCAGGCTATTCAGTGTGGTGATGCCGATGTCATCGTGGCTGGGGGGATGGAAAGTATGAGTTCGGCTCCTTATTACATGGAGAAGGCCAGATGGGGGCACAGGATGGGGCCTGGCAAGATCGAGGATCATATGCTCCATGACGGGCTCTGGGATGTGGTCAACGATTTTCATATGGGTATGTCAAACGAGCATATTTGTGAAAAATGGCAGGTAAATAGAGAAGATCAGGACCGATTTGCTGAGGAGTCGTATCAGAAAGCGATAAAAGCTGTGAAGGGCGGTGTTTTCGTAGATGAGATAGTTCCGGTGCCTATCCCCAAAAGAGGTGGTGAAATAGCCTTTTTTGATACCGACGAATGCCCGGTAGAAACAAATTTTGAGAGTCTACAGAAGATGCGGCCTGCCTTTAAAAAAGATGGGGTTGGTACTGCTGGCAATGCATCGATCATCAGCGACGGGGCTGCCGCCTTTGTTGTCATGAGTCGGGAAAAAGCAGAAGAACTCGGCTGCACCATTATCGCGGAAATTGGTGCCCAGGCTTCTGCCGGCATAGAGCTTAAATATGTATTGATGGCTCCGATCTTAGCCATTCCAAAGGTTCTAAAGAAAGAAGGTGTGTCTTTGGCGGATGTGGATCTTTTTGAAGTCAATGAAGCTTTCAGTGGGACATCTGTTGCCATCAACAGGGTGCTGGAACTTGATACAGAAAAGGTGAATGTGCACGGCGGCGCTGTTGCCCTCGGGCATCCAATTGGGGCCAGTGGCGGTCGACTGCTTGTTTCGCTGCTTCACGAAATGGGGAGAAGGGACGCAAAGCGTGGCCTTGTCTCATTGTGCCTGGGTGGTGGTGAAGCGGTAGCAATGGTTGTTAATCGATAATTATTGGTAAGAGGATAAATACGATGGATGTAAAGAAATTCGGTGTCATCGGCGCTGGACAAATGGGAAATGGTATTGTTCAGGTGGCTGCGGCCAGTGGCCTTGAAGTTTTGATGAGTGATATTAAAGAAGAATTTACTGCCAGGGGAATGGCGACAATAGAAAAAAACCTCTCCAGGAGTGTTCAAAAGGAAAAAATCAGCGGTGCAGAGCGTGACGCTATCCTTTCCAGGATTTCAACCACCACTGACCTCGCCGATATGGCTGGAGTTGATTATGTTGTCGAGGCTGCTGTGGAGCGTGAAGACCTGAAATTCAAGATTTTTCAAGATCTCGATACTATCTGCCCACCACATGTCATCCTTGGCACCAACACATCGTCCATCCCTATTGGCAGGATTGCGGCACAAACCGGTCGACCGGAAAAAGTGATCGGTTTCCATTTCATGAATCCAGTGCCGGTAATGAAGCTGGTTGAGGTAATAAGGGGCCTGGCTACCAGCCAGGAAACTTTCGATGTCACCTGGGATCTGTGTGAGAAATTTGGTAAAACACCTGCTGAGGCTAATGATTTTCCAGGGTTTATTGCCAATAGAATTTTAATGCCGATGCTTAATGAAGCGATCTTCTGTCTCTATCAAAGCGTTGGTAAAGCAGAAGACATCGATACCGTAATGAAACTTGGTATGAACCATCCAATGGGGCCTCTTGCTCTTGCTGATCTTATCGGGCTGGATACCTGTCTTGCTATTATGGAAACGCTGTATGACGGTTTTAAGGATTCTAAATATCGTCCTTGTCCTCTGCTACGTAAATACGTCGAGGCTGGCTGGTTGGGCAGGAAAACAGGAAGGGGGTTTTACCAATATTGATGGGGCGTCGTAAAAACTACATTTTGCCAATTTTTCGTCATTCCCGCGAAGGCGGGAATCTTGTCATTTCAACATCTTCTGGATCGAAGTCGGAGTTTATGCCCTGTTTTGAGGGGTGCTTATCTCCCGGCTTCGCGGCAATGACGGAGCAGATAACTTTTCGAAGTCTACGCTTATCTACGAGAATGTCAATATTAATTAGCTGGAATAATTGGTAGCTGAGGGAAATATGAAAGATATCAAAACAAATATTCCATTGACTGAACTACAGACCCGGTTGACAAAGCTGCAAAAGGCTCTCGCTGCCAAAGAAATGGATGGTGCCCTGATTGTCCAGAAAACCGATTTTTTTTACTTTAGTGGTACCTCTCAGCAGGGATGGTTGTATGTTCCTGTTGAGGGGAAGCCGTTATTGATGATTTTCAAAGAGTATGACAGGGCCTGTGAAGATTCTCCGCTGGCCGATATTATCTCGCTGGTGAGCAATAAAAAAATTCCTGAATGCCTTGCCAGCTTTGGTTATGCCCCCCCTGTATCCTTAGGAATGGAACTCGACGTTTTACCGGCGAATCTCTATTTTCAGTACAGTTCTATCTTTAAAGATGCCGAAATAGGAGATGTTTCAACTGAAATACGACTTATCCGAGCGGTCAAGTCACCGTATGAAATTGAAAAAATCAGGCTGGCTACGAGCTTTTCTGATAAAGTTGCAGCCAGAGTCCCAGAGCTGCTCATACCGGGGAAAACCGAGGTGGAACTGGCAGGTGAGCTGGAAGGGTACGCACGGAGCCTGGGGCATCAAGGGATTGTACGAATGCGTATGTGGGGGAGTGAACTCTTTTATGGTCATCTTATGTCCGGATCGGATGCGGCTGTTCCAAGCTATCTTGCTTCTCCGACTGGAGGCAAGGGGGTCAGTTCGCTCGTAGGCCAGGGAGCAGGGTTTAAGAAAATTCAAGCCAATGAACCCGTTCTTGTTGACTATGTGTTCGCACTGGATGGATATATTTCAGACCATGCACGAATTTTTGCAATCGGTGGGCTGTCAGACAACCTGCTGGCTGCCCATGAAGCCATGTTGGAAATACAGGCGGCAGTTAAAGTTGAGGCTAAACCCGGTGTTTTATCAGGGGAACTGTATGATCTCATGATCTCCCTGGCTGCCTCAAAAGGATATGAGGATCACTTCATGGGAGTGGGTGATAGGCGGATACGTTTCACCGGTCATGGCGTGGGCCTTGAGCTTGATGAATTTCCTTTTATCGCCAAGGGGCAGCGTCTGCCTCTTGAGAAAGGAATGATAATTGCCCTGGAACCGAAAACAATTTTTCCAGGTAAGGGAGTCGTCGGTATTGAAAATACCCATCTGGTTACTGACAATGGTCTGGAGTCGCTCACAAAATTTCCGGATCAGGTAGCTATAGTGCCCGTATAAAAAACAACCAAATAACCATATGTTTCATCTACGCCCGGGAGGCAAACATGTTTGATGATGCAAAAAATACAACTGACTTAACTCATGAAGAAAATGGTCGGTTTATCGTCGATCTCTTTCATCGAATTACCATGCATCATGCCCTTTGGTTCACTGAAGTGAAACATCAGATGGGAACAGAAAAGGCCTTAGAGATGTTGAGTGTGGCAACGAAAAGAAGCTACGAGATCCAGATGAAACATCTCTCGGAATTGTTGGGTTTTCAGATGGTAGAGGGTGTACCCTCGTCGCTACTTGAGATGGAACCGGAGAAACTGCAAAAACTCAAAGAGCGATTTGCAAAAAATTGGTTAGTAAACGATGGAGTCTGGTTCCAGGCCATCGAACGCACAGAAGGAATGAATGAGGCAAAGCGCTGTAATGATAGCTGCTGGGCACATTTCTCGCCCTTTGAGGCGCATTCAATTCGTCAGTTGCTGGACTTGTCCAAAAACCCAGGTCTGGAAGGGCTGAAAAAGGCCCTTGGATTCAGGGTGTATGCATGCATTAATACTCAGTCCTTTGCTGAAGAAACGGATACGAGTTTTGTCTTCCAGATGAATAAGTGTCGAGTGCAGGATGCACGTAAACGTAAAGGACTCGCTGACTATCCCTGTAAGTCTGGCGGGCTTGTGGAGTACAGCTACTTTGCAAAGGCAATCGATAGCAGGATTCAAACGGAATGTATTGGTTGTCCGCCAGATAACCACCCCGAGGAATGGTACTGCGCCTGGAAATTTACCTTGGGAGCTGCTGCGCAATAACAAATGGATTTAAAAAACTGTCTAGGAGATATTTGAATGGATATGAAAAATATTGCTGTCGAAAAAGAAAATAAAATTGCCACAGTGACTATCAACAGACCAAAGGCCCTGAATGCGCTGAATAAGGACACTCTCCTGGAACTTCTCTGCTGTTTTCAGGGATTGGCAGAGGATAACGAGATTAAAGTGGTCATAATCACCGGTGCTGGAGAAAAAGCCTTTGTGGCAGGGGCTGATATCTCGTTTATGCAGCAACTCAATGCCTCTGAAGGAAGAGAGTTTGGACGACTTGGCCATAAGGTCATGAA
>WTAT01000058.1 GCA_013139415.1 Desulforhopalus sp. | reverse complement strand
TGAATTATTCCAGCGTCATACTTTCATCCCCCTGTGGTTATCATACATCGTGCTTGCCAATGGTTTATGTTTTCGGCAGTCGGGCAGATGCCCCATGTTGGACAGGCCGGTTTTTTTTCTTTTGCTGTTCCCGGTTAGTGCTGTCTTCTGGTGGTATTTTGAGTACCTGAACCAGTTTGTGCAGAATTGGTACTATACTGGGGTCGACTATGGGCCGATAACTTACAGTATTCATGCCAGCATCTCTTTTTCAACGGTATTACCTGCGGTCTACACAACCCGGATGTGGATCTCAGGCACGAAATGGTTTAGGCAACGGTTTTATGGATTACCTCCGTTACGAAGAACTGAATCGATACTATTTCTCTGGGCGATACTTCTGGTGACCTGTGCAGGATTGATTGGGGTTGGCCTATGGCCTGATGAGCTGTTTTCGATGCTATGGGTTGCACCTCTTTTAATATTGACCTCTTTGCTGCATATAGCAGGGCAGACCAGTATGTTTTCTATCATGGCAGATGGTGACTGGCGACCTGCGGTATCCGCTGCAATGGCGGCCTTGATTTGCGGTTTTTTCTGGGAAATGTGGAACTATTACAGTCTGGCTAAATGGAGCTATACCGTCCCGTATGTCCACCGATTCGAAATATTTGAAATGCCGATTTTGGGGTATATGGGGTATCTGCCGTTTGGTCTTGAGTGCATGGCGATAGTTGAGCTTTTTAAGGGTCAATGTTTGAGTGGCAGGCAGAATTGACCGGTCTTTAAATGATCGCTGCTCTATCTGTGGATAGTGTGACATCGCCGACAAGTAAGCACATTAAGCCAAGGTATTTTATAAACACCATGCTTAAAACAGAGGACTTACCCTGAATAACGTTTACTTACCGAGCTGTCTCACCTGCTCATGACGAAAGCATTCAACCGTATGATCATTAACCATCCCGACCGACTGCATGAACGCATAACAGATTGTCGGCCCAACGAAGTTGAAACCGCGTCGTTTCAAATCCTTACTGATCATTTCAGATGTTTTGGTCTTTGCCGGCAGATCCGCTATCGATTTCCTGGCGTTCTGCTGAGGAATACCATCCACATAGCGCCAAAGAAACGAATCCAGTGTGCCGAACTCCTCAATTATTTTGAGAACACCCCGGGCATTTTTGATCGCCGATTCGATCTTGAGACGATTACGGACAATACCTGGATCTGCCAGCAAACGATCCCGATCGACTTCAGAATAATTTGCAACCTTCTCGAAATCAAAGTCATCGAAAGCCTTTTTGTAATTCTGTCGTTTTTTTAAAATGGTCAGCCAACTCAACCCCGCCTGTGCCCCTTCCAGAATAAGCATTTCAAAGAGCATTCGATCATCATGGACCGGAACGCCCCAATCTTCATCGTGGTAGGCAACGTAAAGCGGCTCATCGCCACACCATTCACATCTTTTTTTCATTGTAATGTCCGCTGCAGCCAAATTCTTTTGAAAAACAGCTCAAAAAAATAGGCAATCCCGTGAATACCGGGACTGCCTATTGCCTATCTGTTATGTTAGATATGCTCTTTACATCAAGTCACTGAAAAAATCATTTCCTTTATCATCAACAAGGATGAAAGCCGGGAAGTCAACAACCTCAATCTGCCACACCGCTTCCATACCGAGTTCAGGATAGTCAATACATTCAACTTTTTTAATGTTTTCCTCGGCAAGAATGGCCGCAGGTCCACCAATGGAACCGAGATAGAAGCCGCCGTGTTTTTTACAGGCATCTGTGACCTGCTGTGACCGGTTGCCCTTGGCAATCATCACCATTGAACCACCTTGTGACTGGAGCAGATCGACATAGCTGTCCATCCGTCCCGCAGTGGTTGGCCCAAAGGAACCGGATGGTTTACCGGCAGGTGTTTTTGCGGGTCCCGCATAATAGATCGGATGCTTTTTCAGGTAATCTGGCAAAACTGCTCCACTATCGAGGATTTCCTTGAATTTGGCATGGGCAATATCACGACCAACCACAATGGTACCTGTGAGCTGCAAAGGAGTGCCAACCGGATGTTTGGTCAATTCCGCCAATACCTCTTTCATGGGTTGATTGAGATCAAGTTTCACTCCATGATCATGTTTAGTCCGATACTTTTCAGGTATCAATCGACCTGGAGTTGCATCAAGTTCTTCGAGCCATAAGCCGTCTTTATTGATCTTCGCCTTCATATTTCGATCAGCCGAGCAGGAAACCCCCATGCCGACAGGGCAGGAAGCACCATGGCGGGGCAAACGAACGATACGAATATCATGGGTGAAATACTTGCCGCCAAACTGCGCACCAATACCGAGATTTTGTGCAGCCTTCTGCAGCTTTTCTTCAAGCTCGACATCCCGAAAGGCTCGACCATGATCATTGCCGGAAGTTGGCAGTTGATCATAATATTTAGCAGAGGCCAGTTTAACCGTCTTCAGGTTAGCTTCGGCGCTGGTTCCACCGATGGCAAAAGCTAAATGATATGGAGGACAGGCTGCGGTGCCGAGGGTTTTCATCTTCTCGACCAAAAAGGTTTCGAGGGTTTGAGGATTGAGGAGGGCTTTGGTTTCCTGGAAAAGATAGGTCTTATTAGCACTCCCTCCACCTTTGGCGATAAAGAGAAATTTATACTCTGAGCCGGGAGTGGCATACAGATCGATCTGTGCCGGCAGGTTTGTTCCTGTATTTTTTTCCTGGTACATGTCGAGGGCAACCGTCTGGGAATAGCGCATGTTTTCTTCGGTATAGGTCTTGAATACTCCCTTGGAAAGCGCTTGGGAATCATCAGCTCCGGTCCAGACGTTCTCACCTTTCTTGCCCATGATAATTGCCGTACCTGTATCCTGACATAAGGGCAGTTCAAATTGAGAAGCAACTTCAGCATTTTTCAAAAAAGCAAGGGCTACCCCCTTCTCATTTGCTGAAGATTCCGGATCATCAAGAATCTTGGCGACTTGCTCGTTATGGGCGGGCCGCAACATGAAGGAAACATCTTTCATTGCTGCTTTTGCAAGTGTTGTCAGTCCTTCCGGGTCAATTTTCAAAATTTCCTGATCGTTAAATCGATCAGCGCTCACAAAGGTCTCAGAGCCTTCAATCTTCCGGTATTTCGTCTCATCCTTTCCCATTGGGAAAGGCTCCTGATAGGTAAAATCAGCCATGCGAATAACTCCTTACTTCATCTTTATAGGTAGAAAGTGGTCACCAAGAAACAATAACTTCAGTAAATATCAACGCTGACACAGTGCAGAGGCAATCCCAAAGCTCATGCCTTACTCCTGAAAGCCTGTCATTCTTTTCTCGTTTACCGGGGTTAGGTACTATAAAAAAACGAAGACAGTTTACTGTATCCCGCTCTAAAGGCAAAGGGTTTCCCTTGCTGCTTGAAAAATGATCTCACCTGTCAAATAAGAAAGTACCAAAGATTGAGCTTTTTTCCACCTCTAACAATATAATGGCTTGCCATTGTCACATTCAGGTTTGTAATAGAGTAAATAAACATTATGTTCTTGGCTCAGTATTTGTGCTTTGGAGCACTCAGGCAAATTTGCTAATTATCCATTTCATTGTGACATATTTACGTTGTAACATGCTCCAACAATGCGGTACCCTGCTACTGATCATCGATTGTTAACAACTTTCTATAGGCTACCTTGAAAAATTGCTTTTTCTTCCAATCTCTACGTTATGGCTAAAATTTTATCCTCGGAAGATCAACTATATGCCTGCGGTAAAATTTTAACCATGTCTTGATCTTGATCGAAAAATCTAATTTTCCAAAGTACCCTTTATACTTTATGTGAAAGATATGGATCAGACTCTCAAAAAAACGATTCTAGGCTATATACTTGAAACGAATACTGACGAAACATTCATGAGGAGGGTGAAAGAACTGCGCACATCTGAAGGCAGCGCAGTATATCACACTCTTTTCAAACTGCTCGCCGGTATTGATATACCTCAGGAAAAAAGCGATGAGCACTGGGAGAAAGCACTTAAACACCGCCAGGAAATGATGCAGCTCCTTGGAAGAAATATTGACCTTATATCAGCTCTCAGTGACTACCTGCAAACAACCACCAATTTCCTCAACCACCCACGCTTAATAGAAGCCAGTTACTATGAAAATGTCTTTCACGAAACCATCCACGACAAACTGACAGGGCTTTTTAATCGCCCGTATTTTGATGAAGCGTATAGCCAGCAAATTTCACTTGCTAAAAGATACAATAATGATTTCGCAGTTCTTTTCCTCGATATCGACAACTTCAAGGAGATTAATGACACCTACGGCCATTTGGCTGGAGATGAAACGCTGAGACAGGTTGCCGAGGTTATCAATACACAGAAACGTGACAGTGACGTCGCTGCCCGTTATGGCGGCGAGGAATTCGTCCTGCTCCTGACACAGACTGACAATGTCAGCGGTTTTATCTTTGCTGAAAGAATTCGCAAGGCAATTGAAAACCTCAAAGTTTACTATGACGATCAGTGTATTAAGATCACTATTAGTGGCGGGATAGCCTCATTTCCTTTCAACTCAAAAAAGCCAGAAGAATTACTACAAATGGCAGACAATGCTGTTTACCTGTCCAAAGGGGCTGGCAAAAACAGAATTTCCCATTTCAAGGAAGAAAAAAGACGCTATCTCAGGGTAAAAATTCATCAGCCAATACTGGCCAAAGAACTTGATTTTAGCAACTCACAGACCTTTGCCGGAACAAGCAAGGATATCTGTGTCGGCGGGATACTTTTTGAAAACGACACAGCTTTGCCTCTTGGTGCCCTAATAAAGGTGAAGGTTCCGGTAAGCGACAGTCCACCGGTAATGCTGATCGGCACTGTGGTTCGAATCGAATCCCATGAAAATGGCCGATACGATATCGGCATGACCACATCATTTAAAGAAATGGATAAAATTGCCACCACCGAAATTGGCAGTATCCTTCGCAGCAAAAACGTATCCTAATTGTCTCTGACCCCGGTAAACGGGAAATAAGCCAGGATAAGTGCCTTGGTGGTCACTTTAAGTTTCCAATTTCAACACACTCTCAAGATTTCTTGTTTTTTATGACAGGAAATCTGGAGTAAGGCACTAATATTGTCTTTTTTTCACCCAAGGATTGGACCAAATATTGATACGAAGGAGCACTGGTGTGAAAACGATTAATGTAATAGTGGAAGGAAGGGTTCAAGGTGTATATTTTAGAGATTATACAGAGAGACAGGCGCTTCAGCTCAATCTGTCCGGCTGGGTGCGCAACAAGCGAGACGGCTCGGTTGAAGCAATGTTACAGGGAGCTGATAGCGATGTGACATCTATGCTCGATTGGTTCTGGCAGGGATCGCCAAGATCGAAGGTTGCGAATGTCCGCACCCGGGAAGCCCTATCAGAGGAACACTACACCACTTTTGAAATACGATATTAAACTGTTATGTTCCTTGAAATCGACCAATTAAGCCTCTGGTTCAACAGCTATAACGATGATAACCAGGCTATACGGAATCAGGTACTCTTTGATGTATCCCTAACACTTGCCAAAGGACAAACCGTTGCTCTCGTCGGGGAGTCAGGTTCCGGCAAATCGATAACTGCCCTTTCCATCCTACGCCTCCTCGAAG
>WTAT01000464.1 GCA_013139415.1 Desulforhopalus sp. | reverse complement strand
AAGAAATCGGGTCGGGCAGCATAAATTACCATCTCCCTTCTCATCATTGCCTTGGGCAGGTCAGGGTCAGGGCTTTCGGCCCATACGACAAAATGCAGATTATACACTCCGGCAGTTTGTTTGCTGACATACTTCAGGATTTGCTGGGGCGGAAGAATATATGCCTGGGCCGCCTTAATTCCCACGGCAGAGATGCTCAGGGCCAGCGCCAAAATCGAAATTATAAACCTGCGCAATGGTTTCTCCTTCCTATATACAACCTCTGGGTCCAATTGACACTTTCAACTCTCAAGGGTTCTCATAGACTGCCAAAGCTGCAGGTGGCGCACTCTGCGATTCAGTCTTCGCCAACAACCGGTCAAGTTTTTCTTCCAAGTAAATGATACGCTGCTTAAAGTCTGACATGTGGCTCTTAGGTACCGGCCGCGCCGCAGGAAAGCGCATTTTAAGAGGGTTTACAAAGCGGCCATTTTTTTTCATGCGAAAATCCAGGTGGGGTCCGGTGGCAAGACCGCTAGCACCCACATAACCAATGACCTGGCCCTGTTTCACGTTTGCGCCCACCTTGACCTTTGCCCCATAGCGAGACAGATGTCCGTACGTGGTAGTGTATCGGTTGTTATGTCGAACGGCTATGAAGCGCCCATACCCGTTTTTCCACCTTCTGGAGATCACCCGCCCGTCCCCCACTGCCACAACAGGTGTTCCAGAGGGCGCTGCGTAATCAATGCCAGGGTGAGGACGATAGATTTTTAATATGGGATGTAGTCTCCGCTTCGAGTAACCGGAACTGATACGGGAGTACCGGAGAGGAGATTTGAGGAACTGCTTGCGCAGCGAATTCCCCTGGTCGTCATAGTAATCAGCCTTTTTGCCGGGAGCTTGATAATAATAGGCCCGGCGGTGAGCTGAACCGTTACGGAAGTGGGCGGCAATGATTCGACCGTTGCCAATTAACTTACCGTCTCTAAACCGCCGCTGATACAAAAACTCGTAGTGGTCTCCGGGCCGGAGATCCACGAAGAAGTCAATATCCCAAGCGAAAATATCAGCAAGCGCCAGGGCAAGTTGAAAGTCAATACCCTGATCTACTGCGCTCTGATAGAGAGAATCCGTGATGGTACCTTGCGCCAGCGCCGGGGTAACAACAACTGGTTTGGTATATCTACTGGTCACCCAACCCAGGTCAGACAGGCTCATTGCCATCACCTGTCCATGCATATCTTCGTAACGGAGCTTTTTCAATTGTTTAGAGTCACCAGAGAAAAAAAGCTCCAGACGTTCTCCCGCCCTGAGTTTCTGCAATTCTCTACGGGACTTGCTGGCGGCAACCACAGTCCCCACCTCAGCTGGCTGGACCCCAAGGTTTACCAGTATCTGATAAAAGGAATCACCTGGTTTGATTCCGTGGACCAAGCGATGCACGCCTTGGCGGGATATCATTTTTTCAAGAAATCTACTCTTATAGGTTGGATGGGGCAAAGCAGTTGGAAAAGGCTGTTGCTGTGGCTTCAGCCAAACACCAACTGCAACCACTGAGAGCAGCAACAGACCTAGCACGGGGAACAGTCGCACCAGAATCTTGCGCTCTCGCTCCAAATAGACGTTGCGCCGCTTACGCCACCACATGGTCACCTATCTATCATGGCCCCTAATGAGTGTCAACGGAACCAGCACCAGGAGTTTCCCCCAAAAGGCAAATTTGGTGATTATGCCTTGAATCCCTTATATGTCTCCCACCCTATTTCGCATGAGCATAAATCTTGCATACTTACACGGAGAATTTACGCGTTTACCGTGATGATGTGCACGGTTTTGACATTGCCACAATACAGGTGCCAGACTTTGAAAATGCTCCAGCGAGCGCATTCCTTGTCCCGCTAAAAGCGGGACTGCGGGGTCAGCGAGCGAACTACAATAATATCGAATAGACATTTGGCATCCCGCTTCAGCGGGACTGGGGACTGCGGGGATCTTCAAGAAACCAGTAACAAAATCCTAGGGGATATCTAATGCAAATCAAAAGGGTAAGCGTGCTATTGGTTGCCGTCATCCTGATTGGAATTAGTGTTTTTGCCCACACCTTGATACGAGATGAGGAGAGATTTAGAACACAAGACATTCTCAAAAAAGGAAATTATCTGGTTAGCCTCATTGCCCTCCATCCGATCGAATATTTCTATGGAGATAAGAACAATTTATTTCTTAAAACCCTCGCGGAACAAGTTGCTTCTGAGGGTCTCGTTTACTGTTTTATACATGACCGGACTGGACAACCTCTTGTCTCTTTTGTGAACCACAATGTTGCCTCCCAAATACCGCCTGACGTCCTCATGAGGTCATTGTATGTGGAGGGATTGACGCAACAAACCTTTAGGCTCACTGGATCGAACACTACCATCAATGAGTTCACCAAGCCCGTTTATCAAAATGGTGAAAAGAGTGGCATCGTGCGATTAGGCTTTAATGTTGCTCCAGTTTCATTGTTTTCTGCAAAGCGCCTCAGGCTACTGGCCATGATGGCCTTTTTCATACTCGCCACTGTATTGCTTCTCCATTATGGCATCACTCTCGCAATGCGACCGCTGAATGAAGTCAACGCCAATTTCAAGAGAATCTATATGGATTCAAGCTCAGTCTCCACCGGTCTGAGGAAGGATGCAGGAATCGCCGATGTGATCGTGGATCTTGAACAATCATTAGTACAGCTTAAACAGAAGTACGAGAAGATTGAGGCGGAAAACACCAACTTGACAACCAAATGTGGAGTAATTTCTTTTGAGAAAACTAACATCTTGAACATCCTTGATTCCATGAACTACGGGGTTATTGTAACCGACATTCAGGATAATATAAATTATATAAATGCTTATATGCTCAACATTCTCAATAAGACCAGGGAGGAAATGGTTGATAGGCCACTGAATGAATCATTTGATTATAATGAAATAAACTCATTTATTTTGAATCAAGATGGTGTGACTCAAAATAATGGACCTAGTTCTATTGATATTGAATTTCCTGATCTTGCACCGAATGAGACCTTTATGGCCTCAGTGTCTTTCCTAAGAGATCGAGAAGAATCTGTTATTGGAAAAGTAATTTGTGTAAAAAATGTGACTAAAGAAAAGTCGACAGAAAGGCAGCAGCACGAATTTATTGCAAGTATTACACATGAGCTACTTACACCTTTAACAACTATTAAATCATATAATGAAATGTTACTTGATAATGAATTGGAAAATATTGAGTTACAAAAAGAATTCTATAACACCATTAGTGAAGAAACGAACCGATTAACCAGTTTAGTAAAAAATCTTCTAAGTATTTCGAAAATAGAGATGGGGAGTCTGACCATAGAAAAAGGGTTGATAAAAGGCGATTGGCTTTTTAACGACTGTATGGCGGCCGTCGAGGGAACTGCTTTGAAAAAGAAAATTAGCATTGAGAGAAAACTTCCGGATAATTTCCCTTCTCTTGTGGGCGACAAGGAGCTGCTCAAAGCGGCAATCATTAATATCTTGGGCAATGCCGTAAAGTATACCCCTGAAAACGGGCACATTAAATTCATGCTCACCGAACAGGATGACTTTATAATCTTCGAAGTCACCGATGATGGCCACGGCATTTCAAAGGAAGATCTCCCCCATATTTTTGACAAGTTCTATCGCTCAACAGATCCTCACGTTACCGAGCAGACCGGAAGTGGCCTGGGGCTTGCATTAACCTCAGAAATCGTTCGCCTCCACGGTGGAGAGATTGAGGTTAACAGCAAGCCGGACGAGGGAAGTCATTTCATGATCAGGCTACCGAAGGAGGAATATTACCTTGGAAAACAATAAACGAGTTCTGGTCATCGACGATGAGGCTCATATCAGGCGTGTGATCGAACTCAAATTGAAAAAGCGAGGATACCAAGTGACTCTAGCCAAAAATGGCGAAGAAGGCCTCAAACTTATCCAGACGCTACAACCTGATGTGGTAATCACAGATATCATGATGCCAAAGATGGATGGCAAGACCCTCTGTGAACGGACGAACGAATCAAAGAAGATTCGGCCTTTCTTAACCATTGTCGTGACTGCTCGAATATCTCCTACTGAGCGTGATTGGATAGAACAACTGCAAGATACTGTGTTCATTGAAAAACCCTTCAGCCTCCAGACAATTCTGAAATGCGTTGACCAATATTTTGGGAACCAAGCGCAATGATAGATTTAGGCCCATTTAAGGAGTTTCTCTCAAGCCTGTCTCAAGTCAGCCATTTGAACTTCCAGATTTGGGATGCTGCTGAGGGCTTGGTGTTTTCTTCAGGCCCAGATGAGCCTGCAGAGCCGGCCCGTGAGGAGCTTCAGGACTTTTCACTGCGGATTATGAGCAGGGCTTCCTTCCAGCATGTTGCACTTGAGTCCGGAGAACGGCTGTTCGGTGTTCCCATCAGGAACGGCCAGGCAGTAGCAGGCGCCCTCATAGCCTTTGGCTCCAACTCTCAGCAAAAACCGGCGCCAGAAACCACAGCAGCACCGCAACCGGGCCGGGCCGACGAGATGGAAAGACTTCTCAACCAGATGGCGGAATTTGTGGAAGACAGACTGACCTCCCAACAAGAGATGGAACAAATGGCCGAAGAGCTGACCGAGAACTTTGAACAGCTCTGTTTCTACTCCAAAATTGCCAGGCGAGTCAAAAGCATAACCTTTTCGGCTACCATGCTAAGAAAGCTCGTTGCAGAGCTTTTGGATACAATGCGCACAGACATGGCCTTTGTCAAACTGCCGGAGCGACCAGAGTACAACGCCCTGGCCTGCACTGGGAAAATCCTAGAGAAGATCAGTGAGCACGACGACTTCATCAACGGCCTCATAGACTCCATCCCGCTGAATTCACCTTCCTTGGAAGAGGGCTACTTCATCGTTAACGATTCAAGGACAACCCCAGGATTCAAAGATCATGCTCCGGAGCCCTATCGCTTCCTTGCGGTAAAGATGAAACACAATGGGAACTTCTACGGCTGGATGGGGCTCGTCTCGTTCAACTTGGAGGAAATTTTTCACCGAAGCGAACTGAGGCTGTTGGACTCGATGGCCGAACAAATAGCCGTGGTTATTACCAATTCAGATCTTTACCGTGACCTGGAACGTTTCGTCATCAACATGGTGAAGTCACTGGTATTCGCCATCGAGGCCAAGGACGATTATACCCGTGGGCATTCTGAACGAGTGTGTCGATATTCCCTCCTTATGGCAGAGAGACTTGGTTGGGACGAAGAGCGGAAAAAAATACTCCAATGGTCATCCATTCTGCACGACAGTGGAAAAATTGGTACTCCGGAATCTATTCTGAATAAACCCAGGCGGTTGAAGGACGAGGAATATCAAATCATTAAGAACCACCCCAGGAAGGGCTACACCATCTTGGAACCCCTCGAGCAACTGGCAAGTTCACTGCCTGCCATCCTGCACCACCATGAGCGCTACGACGGTAAAGGGTACCCGCAGGGATTAAAAGGCAAGAAGATTCCGCTGGAGGCCCGCATAATTGCTGTTGCCGACACCTACGATGCCATCACCTCTAACCGGGCCTATCGCCCGGCAAAACCTCCGCAAGAGGCCCTCAAAGAGATGGAAAAAGTCGCGGGAACCCAGCTGGACCCCGATTTGGTTAAGGTATTTAAAGAGGTATTTACCAGAGACCTCGGGCTTGAGCAGGGATGCAACCCCGAAGAGAAAAGTTGACAGCATGAAACCATCACCCGCAATCTCTATAGCGAAAGTCGGCACCAGGACGGTTCTTGCGCCCAAAGAGTCATTGACATATGAAACCTGTGAAGAACTCCAAACCACCTTTGATGAGTGCATCAATCAGCAGAGGGCAGATATTATCCTGGACTGCAAGGCTGTAACATTCATGGACAGTGAAGCTCTTGAGCTGTTGGTACGAATGCACGAAGAGTTGAGAAATCGAGGCAGTTTATTGAAAATAATTGGCTTGAACGATGTGTGCCACGACATATTTGTCGCAACCCGGCTCATACATTTGTATGTCTACGAAGACATTCACGAAGCCATTAGAAGTGAACGATGAAAAGCCGTATTGTCCCAAGAAGAAAAAAAATCGGTGAGATTCTGGTTGGCAAAGGGCTAATTACAGCTGAGCAGCTGAGCAAATTTCTCCGTAGCCAGAGAGAGACGTCCAAGCCACTAGGTCAACTATTGTTAGAGGCGGAGATTATCACCAGAGATGAATTGACAGCAGTCATTTCGGAACAACTTGGGATTCCTCACATTTGGCTACGCAAGGGTTTGGTTGATCCCCGGATCGTGCATATTTTGCCTAAAGAAAAGGCTCTTCATTTCGAAGTCATTCCAATGTTTCGAGTCAATAACGTTCTGACTTTGGCCACTTCTGATCCCCATTCCTTCTTTGTTTTCGACGAGGTCTCCAAAATTACCAACTTGGAGGTCCAACCGGTACTCTGTCGTAAGGATGACATCATAGAGGCCATCCATGAAGCCTACAAAGCAGAGGTGAGCATAGATGAAGTCATGGCTTCCTTCGATGAGGCCGAAATTGAACTGGTGGAAAATCCCACTGAGAAAGAGATTAGCGAGATTGCCGAGATGGCGGAGGGAAGCCCGGTCATCAGTTGGACCAATATGGTTTTATTGAGGGCCATCCGAGACGGTGCCAGTGACATCCATCTCGAACCCCAGCCTGGAAAATTTATGGTGAGACTCAGAATAGACGGTGTCCTCTATGAACTCATGTCTCCCAGGCTAGAAATGCACCCAGCCGTAATCTCTAGGCTGAAGGTTATGGCCAACCTAGACATTGCAGAACGGCGTATGCCCCAGGATGGCCGGATACAGGTCCATGTGCAAGGCCAAAAGGTGGATCTCCGGTTTTCCTCCATGCCAGGAATTCATGGAGAAAAAGTGGTGCTGAGAATCTTGGACAAGAGCAAGGCCATGCTGGATATCAACAAGCTGGGATTTGCCCCGGCTGTACTTGATCGATTCAAATCTCTAATCAGAATATCCCACGGACTAATTCTAGTGTGCGGCCCTACAGGCAGCGGTAAGACCACAACTCTGTATTCTGCCATATCCTTGCTCAACGCCCCAGAAAAGAATCTAGTAACAATTGAGGATCCCGTGGAGTATCAGTTAGAGAGAGTCAATCAGAATCAGGTAATGCCCGCTATCGGTCTCACTTTTTCTAGATTTCTAAAACACGCCCTCAGGCAGGATCCGGACATCATAATGGTGGGCGAAATTCGTGACCGGGAAACTGCCGAGATCGCTGTTCAAGCGTCACTCACCGGACATTTGGTTCTATCGACGCTTCATACCAACGATAGCCCCAGTGCCATCACACGTCTTCTCGAGATGGGCATCGAGCCGTATCTCATTTCCTCATCTTTGCTGGCGTCTCTAGCACAACGGTTGGTGCGCACTATCTGTTCAGAATGCAAGACCCAGTATTATCCCCCAAAGGACATTTCGAAAGAGCTGGGTTGTGATGAAAGTAAAAAGTTGCGTCTAACAAAAGGAAAGGGATGTTCCAGCTGCTACGATTCTGGATTCAAAGGCCGCACCGGAATTTACGAACTTTTTGAGATTGACCAAGGGTTGCAATCGTTGATCTTGACCAATCCAACCATTGAGACCCTTCACGAATACCAAAGGAGTAATGGCTCCCTGACCCTGAAAAATCTAGCATATCAAAAAGTCCTGGAAGGACTTACCACCATTGAGGAGGCAAAACGGGGGACATCTATGAACGCATAACCGATGATCAAACCTCGGTCTTTTGCCTCGAACCAGGGTAAAATGAGCTCACTGATTTTCTCACGGGAAATCCGCCATGGCTATTAGTTACAATCCAAAAAGTTCTCGCTTCGCTGAAAAAGCCCCTAAATCCTTATTTGACATCATCCTGAAACCTCATCAAGCTAGGTTCAGATTGTTTGGCAGAGCCATCAAACCTGGGGAGTTGATTTTTTTCTCATCTCAGCTTTCCCTGATGCTGGAAATCGGAACCCCACTGACTGCATCACTCAGGGCAATAGCAAATCAGACCAAGAATCCCGCTTTGAAAAAAATTATACAGGCAATGCAAAGGGATATCGAGGAAGGGCGCCAACTCTCCGATGCTATGAAACGCCATCCTCGAGTATTCAATAGTGTTTTCACCAGTATGATCAAGGCAGGCGAGACAAGTGGTTTCTTGAAGCAAATCCTGGACCGGATCGTGGAAATGCAGGAAAAACGTCAGGCCTTAATAGCCCAGTTAAGATCCACCCTGACCTATCCTGCCCTGTTGTGCCTTGTCGGAGCTCTAGTGGTGATCTTTATTCTGGTGGGCGTCCTGCCCAAATTTACCGTATTCTTTGCAGGAAAGGAGCATATCTTACCTCCTACCACCAGGTTCCTGATGGCCCTGAGCGATTCTCTGCGGGGATACTGGTGGGCTTACATCGTCTGCTCTTTAGGACTGGCAGTGGGCATCAGACTTTGGCAAAAGAGTGAGTCAGGTCAAGCTCTGGTGGATCGATTCGCGGTGAGCGCCCCGGTAGTGTCCAGATTTTATAATAAAATATATACCTGTCAGTTCCTTCGCACACTCGGACATTTGATGGCCAGTCAAGTTCCGCTCCTAGAAGCCCTGCAAGCAAGCAGAGGTACGATAAGGAACCGGTATTTTATCCGTTTTATAGATCAGATCATGGACCACGTGCAGCAAGGAGGTAGGTTTGCAGAGTCGTTTGCTACCAATCCATATATTTTGGATTCTGTCAAACAAATGGTTTCTACTGGAGAGGAAGTGGGAAACTTGGCCAAAGTTATGCTCCGGTTGGCACAGTTCTATGATGAAGAGGTGGATCGGGAGCTCAAGAGTCTGGCTTCAATGATCGAGCCCATCGCGCTCGTTGTGTTGGGAGGGGTGATAGGCTGTATCGTTGCATCAGTCATACTTCCGGTGTTCAGACTAGCACATGCAGTGTATTGAAAATGCTCCCGGCTCGCCCTGTAGAACAGGGTTCCCTTCGGGAAATTCAACAGGGCAAGCGTATTTCCTGTCCACTTCATCGGGATGGGGTTAGCGAGCGAACCACAATAAGATGGAATAGACATTTCGAATTCGCCCAAGGCGGGACTTTTCAGCTAAAGCGGGGCTGCATGGAGCTTCATAAGGCATGAAGTTTGCATGTTTATCCGCTCAAAGAATAAGGGCTCAGGTTTTGATGGAGGTACAGCAGTGATCACAGATGCCACGAATCAGGCAAACAGACACGAGGGTGGATTTACCCTAATTGAAATGCTCATTGTGGTCATCATCTTGGGGATCCTTGCTATGATTATTATTCCGCAGATCTCCATCTCCACCGATGACGCTAAACTGAGCAGCCTGCAGACCAACGTGAGCGCTATGAGGG
Source organism: Desulforhopalus sp. (assembly GCA_013139415.1). Classification (GTDB taxonomy): domain Bacteria; phylum Desulfobacterota; class Desulfobulbia; order Desulfobulbales; family Desulfocapsaceae; genus Desulforhopalus_A. Next base: position 2,877 of record WTAT01000464.1, on the reverse strand, counting down.
GCGCCATCGAACTCTACTTCCATCATCACAACGGCATATACCCGGGACAAAAGAAAACCGATGGCTCGGGAACCGACGTTGCGACTCCGGCCGAATCAAGCACTGCATTCCTGGAACAGCTTACTCGATACACCTCAGTGGCCGGCCAGGTATCGGTAAACAAAGATGCGACTTTTAAATACGGCCCCTACATTAAGGCGGCGTTGCTGCCCATAAACCCTTTCAATGATAAGAATGATCTGCTTTCTGATATTACCACCACAGACATCACAGCAAGGGACTCCTCTGCGACGGACACCGGCTGGAAGTTCTACGTCCCGACCGGTGTTTTCATTGCCGGCGATCAGGGTAATCATGACACGTATTGATCTTCTTGGATGAATTCGTATTGTTGACGGTTAAATAGTCTTCGGTTAGCAGAGTCACTCAGAAAGGCTTTATCCCCCCACTCGATTCTTTCCTTGACATCCTAATCCTTCTACATCTTAGCCTCCAGGAGTTCCTCGACACCCGGTGGGTCCTTCTGTTGGATATCAAGCAGGATCTACGAAAAATTCTCCAGATCCTTCTCAGACAATTGTCCTATCAGTTCAACCTGAGCCCCCTGTGTAGGTGACCCCAGACTCAGCGATACCGAACGGCACAAAGTTTGCCGGGAGGCTGGATTCAACGAGTATTGCGGGATCACCCAGGAAGGTATTGCCGGTCCAGAGGCTGTAGCGCAGTTCATTGCTGTTGTTGCGAACTAGAAGTCCAATCTTTTCCGTGCCTGAAATTGGGAATAGGCGGATGACCCAAGGAATGTTATTTTGAACACTGGGACCGACCTGTACCGCGTGATCGGCCAGCGGTGTGCCTTTGCGCCAGCTAAAATACTGAACATTATAGCTTCCACCCCAGGGTGCCCACGCGACCATCACCTCTTCTCCCGAATGTTCCCAGGCAACGTCAAAGACTTGACCATAATCGTCAACAACGCCCGTGGTAAGTTCCCGGGAATCAATCCAACCGTTGCCGTCCCAGAGAGCCACATTCAAGTCGTAGAACTTGTCCAGCCCTGCAACAAGAATATGGTCGCTCGTCGGATCGGCGGCAGCGCGGATCACATGGAGTGCTCCACCAAAGTCTGGAAGCTGACCCACGGGGCCGAGCGTTGTGCCATCCCAGACGCAATAGTAAATCTGATTTCTATTTTTTTTGGTCCACAGAATGAGGGCGTCGCCGGACTGCTGCTCGTAGACAATTTCAGCACTTCCATAGGTGGCTACTGCCATGTCTGTCTCGATCTCACCCAGATCGTTGAAGGAGGCGCCATCCCATTGAATCACCTTCAGGTCTTTGTTTAATTGAACTGCTCCAATCAGGATCTCATCGCTACGGGGCTTGGATGCCATGGTGAGATGACTCAAATCGTCTTGGGGTGTGAGGTTGGCATCTTCCTGGGGGGAGGCAAAGACCCAGCCATTGCCGTCCCAGATGTTGTAACCTACAGAACTACCGCCATTATATCGACCGATCATCAGCGCCTCACCCGAACTATTCTCATAGGCGATATCAAAGCATCTATTCAATGATATTCCAGTGTCCTGAGTGAATTCAAGCAGATTACCCCAGGAGGTTCCATCCCAAACGGCCAAATTCATGTCTTCAGCACTGTCAAGCGTTCCCATGATGATCTCTTTTCTTACGGGGCAACCTCTAAGCACAATCCATTGGGCCTCGTCAGACCCTATGCTCACTGTGTCGGCAGCGTCACTCCAACTGGCACCGATGAGCCGCCTGTGCTTGGGTGTCGGTCCTGCCTGCGTACTGTAACCGGTTAGGATATTGTAGGGGCGAAGATACTGAACGTAGCTTTGCTCTGTGACCACATTGGCCACAGCCCCTACGGTTGCTACAGTTGCAAATGTGGTCAGGGTAGGTTTTCGAACCTTGTATCCATAGCGGCCATTTGCAAGAGAGTGCATGTAATAGACGGTTTCGGAAGCGGGAAAGCCCGGTTCATTCAGGAGACGCCACAGGGCATGGTTGGCACCACTTTCGGCGAGATAATGGGCCTGCATGCCAGGCTTCTGGTTCATAACCACTGACTGATGCATGCCAACCTTGTGGATAAAGGCCAAGCCCAATGTGCTCAGAACAGCCAAGAGCACCAGAATCGCAACGTAGCCAATGCCTGCTTCAGATCGCATTGCTATTATGTTCGCTGGAAGTTTCTCCATGGAATCGTAATTACCTTACCCGTTTTCCGGCTCGCTGGAACGTGTTTCTGGGACATACATACTCGGAGAAAGTGAGGTTTTCCCCAGCATCGCCGGCAAGCGTCAATTCGATAAGAATCCTTTCCGGAGCTTCGTACGTCACCTGGAAGAAAGTGACATGCTGCGAGAGATCAGTGGTCTCACCTGTATGGGAGAACGACTCCCGAAGCGTCTTGCTGCCGCTGTCGAATATATATATCGAGGCATTCAGGGGGTCCTCATTTCTACTGAGGTCTTCGTCGTCATCCTCCCTGTCTCCACCGTCATCCACCAACCCGTTGCCATTGTCATCGATTCCGGCTATGCCTGGTTGATTATCACCGTTGGCGTCTCCGTTGAAATCCTCATCGATGTTTCCGTCACCATCGTTATCGATACCATCCAACAAATCCTCATTTTTGCTGAGGTCTTCGTCATCATCCTCCCTGTCTCCACCGTCATCCACCAACCCGTTGCCATTGTCATCCAGCCCCCCTATTCCCGGTTGATTGTCCAGATTCATATCATAACCAGGGTCTTCGTCTATTCTTGGAAAAAGCGGGTCGTTGAAGTAAAAATCGTTGTCCTCATTGACTCTTCCGGAAAAGGCCAAGATATCCCGTGTCGGCCTATGAGC
>WTAT01000574.1 GCA_013139415.1 Desulforhopalus sp. | reverse complement strand
TGGCACGCTATTCCCTATAATGAAATACGCACCCGGTATAGCGAACTGCCCACAGATAAAACACTGATTATCATCTGCGACGCCGGAACACGTTCCTATGAAATCCAGATTTTTCTTGATAGTGTCGACCTTTCTAACACCCTGGTCCTTGGAGGTGGTTTCAACTGCATCTCCAGAATGGGGGTAGACTGGTGGCCGAAGTGATTTTTTGATTTCGGATTTTTGATTTCGGATTTTGGATTGAAATTTCTATGCTTTAAATGAGGTATCTAGAAAAATCCGAAATCCCAAATCCGAAATCCCCAATTATACGCATTATGAAAATTTCTTTACACATTCTCTTCATTCTTTCCCTTGTCCTTTGGCCGGTCTGTGCTCCAGCCTATACCGGCCGGTTGGACATCAATACAGCCACCAAAAAAGAACTGATCCAGGTCCCTCTTATCGGCAAAGGAATTGCCCAGGCCATTATTTGCTACCGGAAAGAACATGGAGGCTTCACCAATCTCAATCAACTGATTGAAGTAAGCGACATAGGTCCCAAAACCTTAAAAGCCATCAAGCCATACCTTGTCATCAGGGATCACAACACTGATTCCTCAATTAATGTCCAACCGGACAACCTCCTTCTCCTTCCGGACTCACTCTATTATGACGCCCTGGTTGACTATATTCGTGAGGCTGACAGATCCATTGACGTGGCAATGTTTATTATTAAAACAACCAAATCAAAACAAAATAGGCCCAGAAAACTTATAAATGAGCTGATTAAAGCTCAAAAACGCGGGGTCAGGGTCAGGGTCATTCTGGAAAAATCAGGGTACGAGGACTCAATCAATGAAGAGAATCAAAAAGTCTCCCGTCGGCTCCGCAAGCATGGCATTACCGTTCTCTTCGACTCAATTAAAACAACAACACATACCAAACTGGTTATTGTTGACCAACGCTTTTCTTTTGTCGGCAGCCATAATCTGACCCATTCTGCGCTTGCTTATAATCACGAACTCTCTCTTCTCATTGACAACCGGCAGCTGGCCCGCGAACTGACCGACTACATAGAGACATTAGTGGACTGAAAGTAAATATCCGGCAACGGCTCACAGGAAGGCGATCAGAACACTTATGTATAGCGCAGCGTCCTGCTTCCCTCCCTGTAAACCGTTGCCAAACATTTACAGTTTGGGTGGTTTTTGTTACTTTTAAGTTCAAGCCGAATATTTACCACTGACCCCATGGATATTGCCGCATTATTTCAGGAAGCAATGGAACACCAGCAGGCATCCCAGCCGGAACAGGCTATCGTCTGTCTGCAAAAGGCTGCTGAACTGCAGCCGCAACTGGCAGCAATCCATTATAACATGGGGGTTATTTATTTTGATCAGGGCAATTTTGATGATGCGGCTGCAGCATATCAGCAGGCCCATGAGCGTGCCCCTGAAGATCCGGATATCCTGTATAACCTGGCAATCACCTTCAAAAAACAGGGGAAAATACTGGATGCTGCAGCTAATTATGAAGAACTCCTGTCACTTTTTCCTGAAGATACTGATGCCTCTTACAATCTCGGAATCATATACAAGGAAATGGGGGATAAGGAAAAGGCCATTACCTGCTTTAAGAAAATTATCTCTCAGGATGCTTCATACCTTCCGGCGTACAACCACCTGGCCCATCTCTACCATAAGGCGGGAGATATAGATAAAGCAATACCCTGTTACCAGCAGGTTATCAGACTGGACCCGTCTCACACTGCCGCCCGACATATGCTTGCCTCCCTCCAGGGAAAGACAACGGATACAGCTCCATCTGAATATGTAAAAGAGGTTTTTGACCATTTTGCAGATTACGATCAGAGCATGCAGAACAATCTGAATTATACGACTCCAAAACAGTTACGTGAGTTGCTGGAGCGGTCACGGCCAGAGGGAAAAAAGTTCGCGAATGGTCTTGATCTTGGTTGCGGAACAGGCCTTTCAGGTGAGGCGTTTCAAGATGTGATGAACACATTTACCGGCATTGACCTCTCGCCGGTAATGCTGGCAAAGGCCCATGAAAAAGGGATCTATTCAACTCTACATGAAATAGAACTCACCTCTTTTCTTGAAATGAGTACTGAGGAATATGATTTTTTTATCGCTGCTGATGTGTTTGTTTACCTGGGGAACCTGGAACCGCTGTTCAGGCAGATAAAAAAACATGCTGCACCTGATGCCTGTTTTCTGTTTTCCACTGAAGCAACAGACAAGGCTTTCATCCTGCAGGACACAGGACGCTATGGCCATTCAGAACGCTATATTCGAAAGTTAGCTGAAGAAACAGGATTTTCAGTAAAATCCTGCGCTTCAGCCAATATCCGTAAGGAAAAAGGGGAATGGATAAAAGGGAATCTTTATTTATTGACCAACAAATAATGTCTGATGAACCCGAAAAAAGTCTTTTTCTCACCGCAGAGGGCACAGAGACCACAGAGAAATCTTTTTTTATTACAAGCAGTTACCTCTGTGCACCCCAAGGGCATTTCCTTCAGGGCATCTCTGTGTGCTCTGTGGTTAATTTATAGTTTTACGACTTCCTCACAATTTACTCATTTTAACAGCTGAAGCATAGAGTTTCAGGTATCGCTGAACCACTTTCTCCCAGGTATAC
>WTAT01000037.1 GCA_013139415.1 Desulforhopalus sp. | reverse complement strand
AGCGCAAGCGCGCTGAGGAGGCGCTGCAGGAGAGCGAAGAGCGGTTCCGAGCTATCTTCGAGACGGCCGCAGACTCCATCTTCATCAAGGATCGTAGCCTAAAATATTCACAGGTCAATCCGGCCATGGAGAGACTTTTCGAACTACCAGCCTCTAAACTGATCGGGCGAACAGACGAGGACCTTTTCGGAGAGGTAGCGGGCTCACATATCAGAGAGGTAGATTCTCGTGTCCTCGGTGGGGAGATCATCGAAGAAGAACACACTAAGCCGGTCAAAGGAATCCCGACCACGTTCCACGTCATCAAGGTGCCGATACGCGACAACTCTGGTGAGATCATAGGACTCTGCGGGATTGCTCGTGACATCACCGAGCGCAAGGAAGCTGAGGAGGCGTTGCAGAAAGCTCACAACGAGTTGGAAAGACGGGTTGCAGAACGAACCGCCGAACTGGTGAAGTTAAATGAGAAGCTGAAGGAGGAAATAGAAGAAAGAAAGCAGGTAGAGCAAGAGCTGAGAAAAAGAGAAGCTGAGTTGGAGATTCAAACGAGTACACTTGAGGAAGTGAATACCGCCCTAAGAGTTTTGTTAAAACGACGGGATGAGGACAAAACAGAGCTTGAAGAAAAGGTGTTGGCCAATGTGAAAGAACTGGTTGTGCCCTATGTAGAAAGACTGAAAAAAAGTAGATTGGATACCAAACAAACGGCCTATTTGAGCATCCTTGATTCAAACCTACACGTCATCGTCTCACCATTCACGCATAAGTTGTCCTCCAAATATGTAAGCCTTACGCCCACAGAAATTCAAGTAGCTAATCTTGTGAAACAAGGTAGGACCACAAAAGAGATAGCAGAGATATTGAATTCGTCCGATAGGATGGTTGAGTTTCACAGAAAAAATATTCGAAAGAAAATTGGTATAGTGAATAGAAAAGTGAACCTCAGATCCCACCTGTTATCAATGTAACACTACTTATTTTTACCCCCTATTTCCCAACCAATAAACCAGTTTCGTCTTTAGATAAATTTCTGACATACTAGGTACCAATTGAAGAGTCTGCCAGACCATCTCAGGTCGACAAACTGGCCTAGACTTGGCCATTTTGCCCGCAGTTTTGGGCTGGGGCAGACCATGTGTGTTTGGTGTCGGTAAAGAAAAACGAATCTAATGGAAAAGCATGACCGTCGTCGGAAGAATATAAGAATGGGGCGCAAATTTCCGGTGAAACTTGTCAAGGAAGGATTGGAGGCCCTTTCTTTTGAAGGAATGGCTGTCGAATTGAGCCGAAAGGGAGCCTTCATCAAATCAGAAAATAGGTTATCTCTAGAAGCTCATGCCCCGGTAGTTCTCACTTTTTTTCTCCCGCCCGATTTTACTGGACAGAATGAGACCATAGGGTTACAGGGTGATGCCGTCATTACAAGGATCGATCAAGAAAACGAAGGCATCGCCGTAGAGTTTATCAAGACTTTTAGAGAGTTTGAACGAATCGACCTACCGGACTTGGACGAAAAATCAGATAGCAGAATTGCTAAGTAGCTCTTCACTTTCGGCGAATTATTCTTGACTCACTTCAAGGGGGGGTAACCATGGGAGACAAGGTTTTGGTAGTGGATGATGACCAAGAAATGAGGGATTTACTCGGTAACCTGTTAGAGGGTGAAGGTTACGAGGTAATTCTCGGCTCAAATGGAGAGGAGGCTATTGAACTAGCGGAAAAAGAAAACCCCCAAGTAATTCTCTTGGACTTTGAGATGCCTGGGATTGATGGGATAGAAGCGTGCAAGAGGCTAAAAAGTGGAGAAAAAACTGCTTCTATCCCAATCATAATGATAACTGCATATAAAAACAAAAAACCGGATGCGATTGAGGCGGGAGCTGACGATTTTGTCAATAAGCCTTTTGATCCAACTGAATTATCCATCCGCATAAAGACTATTCTCCGCATGCAGCATCTGACCAATGAACTGGAAAAAGCCGCTGCTTATATAAAGGAATTCCAGAAAAATCTACCGAAGCCCTAACATTCATTTTGCAAAGAATACTGCCGAGTCATTGTCTATCTTATAGTTACCTGGAAGCTACTTTAATCAGCTGTCAAGGGATCATACCTTCAAGCGCAAAATTGGAGAGGAATCCCTTTGGAGGAGTATACCGTGGTTCAAGCATCGAAGGGTGGAACAGAGACCATCTTGCTGGTGGACGACGCGGAACCCTTCCGGAGTGTTGGGCAGGAGATACTCAACCAGCTTGGTTACAAGGTGATTACGGCTTCAGATGGTCAAAGTGCCTTGGAAATGTATTGCAAGGAGCAGAAACGAATTGATCTAGTCCTGTTGGATTTGATCATGCCAGGAATGAACGGTAGGGAGTGTCTTGAAGAACTTCTGAAGGTGAATCCAAGGCTGAAAGTTGTGATGACTTGTAGTGGTCTTCTTGGCGGGTCTACCAAAAAACTCATTGAATCCAGGGCCAAAGGTTTCCTCAGGAAACCCTATGAAATAGGTGAGTTTCCCAGAGTGATCCGTGATGTCTTGGATAGCGATTGATTTTATGCTCGCAGTATTGATGGACAGGGGGTGGGAGCAGGCGGCCCACCCCAAGAGAAGCCAAAGCTGACTCTCCCCCGAATGTAGCTTCATCGTTAATATGTAATCTCTCTTACACTTTTCCTGGGAGTGCCTATAACATACAACCAGCAGAGAAAAGCACATGGATGCATTCATTGAATGGAATAAATGTAAGGCGGGCACAGGTGAAAAAGACGGATCCCTTT
>WTAT01000637.1 GCA_013139415.1 Desulforhopalus sp. | reverse complement strand
GGGTCCCGACTATCAACGTCTCGGTCATGGATCTTTCCATCAACGTGAAAACAGTAACCACTGCCCTGAAAATAAATCAGATCATGCGGGAAGAAGCCCAAGGACCGCTTCTTGGCCTTATGGGCTATACTGAAGAACCTCACGCCTCGATCGATTTCAACACCGATCCGCGCTCATCGATAGTTGACGGCACCCAGACGAGGGTCTGTGCAGGCAAACTTGTCAAAATGCTTTGCTGGTTCGACAACGAATGGGGCTATGCCAACCGGATGCTTGATGTAGCAAATAACTGGCTTGAGCTCAATTGAACTCTGATTTGACAACGGGCCCGATGAAACGGATATACATAAAAAGAGCACCAGGAAAACGTCGAGAAGTCTGAAAAGGTTACCATTACAGTAAAAGGAAATTGTAGCCAACTCCCATTAAGGTTTGCCAAAATGATCATCTACGAACGAGGCAGGAATATGCAATGGAAACTGGATAAAATTCGCTTTCTTTACCCACCCGATGACTTTACGGGGTCTTTCAACAATGAAAAAATGCAGGCTCGTCACAAGGCTATGCAGGACCAGAAGATTAAAGAGCTCCTCACACAACTCGAAAACGCGGAAAATCCTATTGAGGCCATGCGCGTCCTCAACCCCCTTGAACATATCCAATTCCTGCTCAATAATCTTGAGCAATTCAAACAACAGAAATGCCTCGAAAAAGCCGTATTATTAATCTATTACCGTAAGAACACACCCTTTGCCGCTGATGGTGATTACGATGTCTGGAAGTCTCTGCTAAAGAGCTGTGATACCGAGCGGCTTTATGAAGAGGGCTCCCCTTTTCCCCATAAGCAGATCACAGCCTACAGGGGATCAGTGACCGGTGTCACCAGAGGATTAAGCTGGACTGTCAGCCGGAAAACAACGGCCTGGATTCTCGACCGCTGGGCAGATAAGGAGCTGGGCGGTGGAACCGTTTTCGCCCTGGATATAACGAGAGACGATATCTTAGTCTATATTGAAGACAAGATTAAACAGGAAGTTATTCTCATTCCTGAAGTGGCTGAGGCAGCAGAGGTTCGTGAAATTACCAGTCTCTAGAGGTGATAGCGTCATAAAAAATACGATCTAACACCCCACAAGGGGGTGTTAAACTGAATGACAGGAGATCTGGAGTACTCAGTTCAGTGCCCCCTTGAGGGGTAAGACACTAACAGGCTAAGCGACGAAAAGGATCATTATTATAACTGGCCCACCGACACTTATTTTACGTGTATCGAGATTCACTATTCTACCGTCACACTTTTTGCCAGATTTCGTGGCTGATCCACATCGCAACCACGCCTTGAAGCTATTTCGTAAGCAAGGAGCTGGGCCGGAATGGTATAAAGAATCGGGTTCATAGCCTCGTGAACCTTTGGCAGGTAAATCACATCATCGGTAATATTTTTCAGATGACTGTCCCCTTCAGTACCGATGAGAATAATACGTCCCTGGCGCGCCTTGATCTCTTCGACATTGGAAATAGATTTTTGGTAGACCTCATCCTGAGGAACCAGCGCCAAGACCGGCATATCCTTGTCTATTAATGCAATGGGGCCGTGTTTAAGCTCTCCAGAGGCATAGCCCTCGGCATGAATATAGGAAATTTCTTTCAGTTTCAAGGCTCCTTCCAGAGCTATTGGAAAATTCAGCCCTCTACCCACAAACAAAAAGTCACGACTGTCATAATAATTTTCAATGAGGACTTTTACTTCCGCTTGAATCCGTGGCAGTTCAGTTTCGATAACACCGGCGATGTTAATGAGTTCTCTGCCGAGTTCGATACTCTTTTCAAGGCTGATGATTTTTTTCTTCTGTCCAAGATATAGGGTGAAGAGAAACAGAGCAGCAAGCTGTGAGATAAAGGCTTTAGTGGAGGCAACGCCTATTTCAGGACCTGCATGGGTATAGATTGTACCATCAGCCTCACGGGTCATGGTCGATCCGACCACATTACAGATCGTGATGATTTTTGAACCGAGTTCTTTTGCCTTACGTATTCCGGCCAAGGTATCGGCGGTTTCTCCGGATTGAGAAATAGAAATCGTCAACACCCGCTCATTTATCAGCAGGTGCCGGTATCGAAACTCTGAGGCGATATCTACTTCCACCGTAATATTGGCGTATTTTTCGATCCAATATTTGGCCACAATCGCAGCGTGCCAGGAGGTCCCGCAGGCTACAAGAAAAATACGATCAATGTTGTCCAGATCGGCCCGTGACAGCATTATCTCCGGAAGATCAACCTCTCCCGACTGTAAATTAATTCTGCCACTTACTGTATTAGTGATTGCCTGGGGCTGCTCAAAAATTTCTTTCAGCATAAAATGCTTGAATCCGGCCTTTTCTGCCATCGCCGAATTCCAGTCAATAGTTTCGATCTCTTTTTTCACCGGTTCCCCGGTGATGAGTGAAAAGACCTGATGACTGTCGGCTTTCAGGATCGCCAGTTCCATATCATCCATAAATACGACTTGATTGGTATAGGGTAAAAGTGCTGGAATATCCGAGGCCAGAAAGTTACCATCCTGTTCGCTGACACCAAGCACTAAAGGGCTCTGATTACGCACTGCAACCAGCGTATCAGGCATACCAGTCCAAAGCACCCCTACGGCATAGGAACCCTCCACCTGACTGGTGGCTTTTTTTACAGCGGCAACCAGATCATCATCAAGATTTTCTTCGATCAGATGAGCAAGTACTTCCGTATCGGTGTCAGAGGAAAACAGATGCCCTTTTTCCTTAAGTTCTTCTCGAAGCGAGTGATAATTTTCGATGATCCCGTTGTGGATGACAACAAGATTTCCCTTGCAATCGCTGTGGGGATGTGCGTTCTCTGTGGTCGGCGCACCATGGGTTGCCCAGCGGGTGTGACCGAGACCAACATGAGATGGGGCAATTATCGAGTCGCCGATAATTGCTTCAAGATTCGCCAGCTTTCCAGCGGAGCGATGTTTGACCAGTTTGCCATCTTCCAGGTAAACAATACCCGCCGAGTCGTAGCCTCTGTATTCAAGACGCCTGAGACCTTCCAAAACTACCGGGACAACCCGCCGCGGACCACAATATCCAACAATACCACACATATTTGCACCCTATTATAAATCTATACAGTTTCCAGATAGAAACCTTTCAAGAATTTTTTGGTATATCTCTGAGAACAACAGCCTTTGATATTATTTAAGCATAAAAATCATACTAACACCCCACAAGGGGGTACTCAGTTTAGTCCCCCCTTGTGGGGGGATAAGTGCCTTGGAGGTTACTTTAAGTTCCTAATTTCAAAACACTCTCCAGATTTCTTGTTTTTTACGACAGGAAATCTGGAGTAAGGCACTAAAATACAATCTAACATCATTAATAAAAATTGCCCAGACAGCCTAACATTGCTGTGCAAACCATTGCCAGTTTTTTCTTTAAACATAAATAAAAAAAAGGTAGTATCGGCGCTGCAAGTCAACTACTCCACTAATACTCAGTTAAATACCCATGAAATGTAAAAAATGTTCCGAAAAACTTGAAGTACATCGTATGTGCCGGAGAGTACGGATGCGATGTACAGTCTGCGGCCAGGAATACCAGATCCATGAAGTGGCCAGCGAACTAGACAGGGAGACGGAAGAAATTCTTGAAAGATACACTGCAATTATTTACGATTGATCAATCGTGACCGACAGCTTCACTCACCCGCATTGTTTGTCTCCTTAGTGCCTTATTCCTAAAAGCCTGTCATTCAGTTCAATACCCCCTTGTGGGGTGTCAGCTCATTTCCAGGCTGCAAAATAATTGCAAGATATGAATGTTAGATTTTGCAGGTCTCCTCAATTTTCCTCAAAGGAGATAAATTTCCCACATAAATTTCCCACATTAGGTCACTATTCCGGGTCACTATTTCGGGTCACTGTTTAGGGCACTAAAGAAATTAAATAACTTATGGTTTTTCTCAAATATGCCGCGTATAATATTAAAGTTCGCCGTTTGAGATAAAAATCAAGAATTTATATACGTTAGCATCATGACAAATCGACCGTCTACTCCTAAATCTTTTGTGAAACCTGACAATGCAGCAATGATAGTATGCCCGGAATGCGACACTGCCAGGGAAATATCCGCAGCACAATTTCGACATCGTCAGCATCTCATTAAGGTCAAATGCAAATGTGGCCATCTATTCAAGGTGAACTTAGAGTTTCGCCGTCACTTTCGAAAACCCACAGATCTTCAGGGAACATATGATCTAACTCCTCCGGCCATTGGAGGCGGTAAGATAAAGATCAAAAATCTCTCCTTAAGTGGAGCCTGCTTCGAGGTACGTGGTATTCATGATATAAAAGAAGGTCAGGAAGGTTCAGTGGTGATCACTCTCGACAATCGCAAGGAAACCGTTCTTTTCAAGAAGGTTATCATCAGAGCCGTCACTGCAAACCGTATTGGTTGTGAGTTTGTGCAGGATAGAGCGTTTGAAAAAGAACTGGGCTTCTATCTACTTCCTTAAATTTTTATCCAGAACCTTACCAATTATCCCTTCAGCCTGAACAAGAAACTCCCTGAGCGTGTCCTGATGCAGCGCGCTAATAGTAATACCCTCCTTGCCAACCAGCTGTTGTATCAACTCCCGGTCTTCAACCTGGTCAATCTTGTTAAAAAGAGTCAAGACCGGCATTGTCCCAAGTTCAAGTTCTCTCAGCAATTGTTCGACCACCGCCATCTGCTCCCGAAAAGCAGGATTAGAAACATCGACGACATGGACAAGAAGGTCGGCCTCCTTTAATTCCTCCAAGGTTGCCATAAACGCCTGCAGGAGGTCAGCCGGCAGGTTTCTAATAAACCCCACCGTATCCGTGACAATAACCTCCATTTCCGTTGGAAATCGTAGTCGTCTGCTTGTCGGATCAAGGGTCGCAAACAGCTTGTCTTCGGCAACGATATCGCTGTTAGTCAGGGTGTTGAGAAGAGTCGATTTTCCAGCATTGGTGTAGCCCACCAAAGAGAGAACCGGCAGATCTTTTTTTCTTCGTTGAGCCCTGCGCCGATACCTCTCATCGCTTACCTTTTTCAGTTCTTTGGTCAGGCGAGCCAGTCTGTCATTAATCCGACGTCGATCAATCTCAAGTTTGGTTTCACCAGGACCCCGGGCGCCGATTCCACCAGTCAATCTCGACAGAGCATCGTCCCTTGACGAGAGACGGGGAAGCATATATTTCAACTGGGCCATTTCCACCTGCAGCTTCCCCTCCCGACTCATTGCCCTGTGGGCAAAAATGTCAAGGATGAGCTGTGTTCTGTCAATTACCCGCAAATCGCTGAAATTAGTGATGGATCGAATCTGGGAAGGATTTAATTCCTGATTAAAGATCAACAAATTGGCATCGAGTTGCAGCGCCCGGATCATAATATCTGCGAGCTTCCCCTTGCCGATAATAAGCCGTGGATTGGCCCTGTTTCTGCGTTGCAGGACGGTATCGAGAATAATGATATTGTCAGAACGAGCAAGCTCGACGAGTTCGGCAAGGGACTCCTCTGCCTGACGCTTTTGATCGGTCGTAACACTGACAAGAATGGCACGATCTTCTCTGCTGTCGACCCGGCTGGTTTTGCGGCCCAGTGCGAACTCCCCTTCAAGTGCCGCAATCAATTCTTCAAACGATTCAAGCTGATTGGCTGGGTGAACCGGTTTCAGAAATGACCAGTTTTTTCCCTCATGAACACTTGGCAGCAAGTGGGCCGAGTACATTTTTTCCGGTAGACCATCCGCATCTGTCTTGATGACTGAAATAAGATCAAGCCTCAAAAAAAGCAGATCCATAAGATCCTCATCACTGATATCCTCACCCGCCAGATGGGTGTGTACAACTCTAAGGCCCCTCAGTCTGCCACCCGACGCCCGCACATTACCGAGCTGTGGAATCATGATCTGGGAATAATCTCCAACGATGACAGACTCAATCTTGCCGGACCGATGTACAAGCAGGCCGAGCTGTCTGTTCAGCTCAACCGAGAGCTGACAGAGTGTCCGGGCCATTTCCGGATTGATGATTTTGTCGCGCTGAACCCTCTTTTGACCTAGACGTCCAAGGGCCTTCAGTTGATGTTTTTTTAAACCAGCCGTATTTCCACTTACAATTCCGATGCCTTTTCCTCCCTTATTACTGGAAAATCTTCATCCTGTGCACCGGCAGACAATTC
>WTAT01000636.1 GCA_013139415.1 Desulforhopalus sp. | reverse complement strand
GGTCCATGTAGTTGAAGGAGATTACTTCTATTCAGTCGAGAGAATTGTTTCTGGCTTCGTTAGTAGTGAAAGATATTTATATGTGCACTTGTATCAGGATGATGAAGGAACCCCTAAAAACCATGTTCGGGGCTACTTATAGTGGACCCTGAAAATGAGACAGTGTGCTAAGGTAGAAAACACACTATTCAAAAGGGGAATTCATGAAACGAAAAAATCATACGAAGAACTTTAAATCTAAGGTTGCTCTGGCCGCCATAAAAGGCCAAAAGACAGCTAATGAAATAGCCTCTGAATTTGGCGTACACGTCAGCCAGGTAAATAGGTGGAAAAAAGAAGCCATTGAAGCCTTACCTGAGGTTTTTGGTAGCAAGAAAGATCGAACTATTGAAGGGATGGAGGCTGAACGTGACGTGCTCTTCCAGCAAATAGGCAAACTGCAAGTTGAAGTTGACTGGTTAAAAAAAAACACAGGACATCTGAGATGAGCATCACAGAAAAACGCTCCTGTATTGAAGGCAACCACAGAGATTTAAGCATTCAGAGGCAATGTGATTTGATCGAGTTGCCACGTTCAAGCTATTACCGTCAACGAAGTTTGAATATGGAATCTGATGAAAATCTTGCACTTATGCGCCTAATCGATGAGGAATATACCAAGCATCCGTTTTATGGCACCAGGAAAATGCGAAACTATCTTCGAAGACAAGCTTTTAAGGTGAATCGAAAACGTGTACAGCGCCTCATGCGAAAAATGGGCTTGCAGTCAATAGCACCCAAACCGAATACCAGTAAACCCGCGCCTCAGCACAGGACATACCCATATTTACTTCGTAACATGAAAATTACCTGCCCTGATCAGGTGTGGTGTTCCGACATAACGTACATCCCGCTTCCTGGTGGATTCGTTTACTTGACAGCAGTAATGGATTGGCATAGTCGGTTTGTGCTTTCCTGGGAGGTCTCTGTGTGCATGGATAGTAGTTTTTGTGTATCTGCACTCGAAAGTGCCTTTCGCAGACATGGTAGACCTGAGATTTTCAATACTGACCAAGGTTCCCAATACACCAGTAAGGAATTCGCCTCCACTGTCCTGGACAATGACGTTTTGCTCAGTATGGATGGAAAAGGCCGATACATGGACAACATCTTCATCGAACGACTCTGGAGAAGCGTGAAATATGAAGAAGTTTACATAAAAGAATACGGTTCGGTAGACGAGCTCATAAATTCACTGAAGGTCTATTTTGAATTTTACAACAATGAACGTACTCATGCCGGACTTAGAGGAAATACACCGGCAGAGGTATATTTTGGATGCCTCAATTTACAGATGGCAGCATAAAGGTATCAATGTCGTCCCGCGGTGCTAATTCAGTATTTTAGCTGTAAAACTACGAATTATATTCCGTGCTTACTCGAGCTATCGATAGTGGATCTATCTGTGGGTATCAAGGCCAAGGCGAGTGCTCGTACCTCGCAGCCTTGATACCCACAGATAGATCCACTGGACCTGAAGATGGCGATGACGGAGAGGCGTCTCCGACGGGGCTCCGACATACAGGCTGAGGGAAATAAAACAGGCACTCTTGCTCTAACCTTATTTTTGAGAAAAGGTGTCTTGACAATGGGGTCCACTTCAGGGCATAACGTATTAATGAATCTAGTCAGATCTTCTCTATTCTTTTCTTGTTTGGCAATTTTCACGGCAGTTTGGCGGCGAATGGTACTAATATCACAAATTGGAGCGATGATAGGGGGCGACATGAAAAATAAGATTATGAATTACGAAACCTTGATCAAGGTCACCAAGGCTATTTCCCACTCGATGGATCCCGAGGAAGTTGCTTTAATGACAGTGGAATCCGTCCAAACGGTTTTAGAGGCCAAGGGGTGTTCTCTTTTTCTCTTAGATAAAAAAACAGACGAGTTAAAGCTTGGCGCATCTTTTGGGTTGAGTGATGAATATCTGACAAAGGGGCCCGTGAGCGCCATAGAATCCATTTCGCAATCTCTCGAAGAAGGACCAGTTGCCATCTATGATGTTATGAACGATCCAAGGCTGCAATATCCTAACGAGGCACAAAGAGAAGGGATTGCTTCAATTCTCTCGGTACCCATGATTGTTGGAGGGAAGGTGCTTGGTGCTATGCGTGTGTATACTTCGGAGCAATGGGAATTTACACTTGAAGATATCAACTTTGTCCAGGCGGTGGCGCAGATTGCCGGTGTATGTGTGGCCATGGCAAGATATACGAAGGGGTTGAAAAGCAGTATTGAAGTCTTGAAGACCATGAAAGATATCCATGCCAAAAAAAGTGCTTAGCATAATTTGGTTGGAGCTTCTCTGGAAGATTTACCCGATAACAAGCAGGAAACACAATTCCTGTTAAGGCAGAAGTAGCTAGTGAAAAAGGGGTAGCTACCAGAAATTCTATCTGTTGCCACTGTCACGCGGCCAACCGATCGGATCGGTGCGAAAAATGGTGCGGATGAATCGTTTGCGTAACTTTCCTCCACCGAGAACCATAAGTATCGGTACAGCCAATGGGTGTCGGGCACACCACGGCGACCGGCGTTCCAGGGAATGACGAATCGTTGAGCAGTGGCTTCACAACCGGTGGTCCCCGGCCGGCAAAGCCGACCGGGGCGATCACTGTCTGGTGTCGAAGCCGATGTATGGATTGACAACTGACGGGCTCATCTATGATGCGCCTCCCAGAGGTGGCAGGAAGGACTCAGCAAATTTCTGAAGATACCGGTTAGCCGGCGCTTGACAGCGCCTCCAATCCAGGGGACAAGTTCCCTGGCGTGATTGCGAAGAAATGTCCCCCAGTGCTGTGACGGTGGGCCAACGCGGCGGACCATGTGTTTTGCGACCGTGGTCTGGCAGACATCCACGCCAAGTTTCAGAAGCTCGCCGTGGATTCGGGGTGCGCCCCAGAGTCCATTTTGCCGGCTCATGCGTCGGATAATAAGGCTTTGGATCTCCGGCTCAATGGCAGGACGTCCCGACAAACGTCGCCGACTTTTTCCCAGCAGATAGTGTCGAAAGCCCTGTCGGCGCCAGCGCTTGACGGTCTCTACGTTCACG
>WTAT01000234.1 GCA_013139415.1 Desulforhopalus sp. | reverse complement strand
TCCAGCATTTCCGCAAGCGTGGTAATGACGATTTTTTCATTATCCCTTGTTGCTGCTGTGACGATGCCAACCGGGGTTTTGGGATCACGGTGAGAAAGAAAAATTTCTCTTGCCCGGACGATCTGTTTTGTTCGTCGTTTCGACCTGGGGTTATAAATGGCAGTGACAAAATCGGCAACGGCAACAGCTTCCAGACGTTTCTCAATAAGCTCCCAGGGGGTGAGAAGATCAGACAGGCTGACTGCGGCAAAGTCATGCATGAGCGGAGCGCCAAGTCGCGCAGCACAACTGTTGATGGCAGCAAGGCCGGGAATTATTTCGATTGGGCAGGGATATTCAGCCTCCTTGGCCATTTCGAAAACCAGACCTGCCATGGCATAGATACCGGGATCACCACCGGAGACCAAGGCGACCTGTTTTCCAGAGGCTGCTGTCTCGAGAGCATTTCGACACCTGTCAACTTCTTTCATCATCTCAGATGAGACCACTTCTTTGCCTTCGAGAAACTCTGGGATTAGCTCAAGGTAGGTTTTATAGCCGATGATGACATCGACTTTTGCAAGCACCTCGCTGGCGGCAAGAGTCATGTTTTTGACTGAACCGGGACCTGTGCCGACAACGTAAAGGGTACCTGAGCTACTGCCATTGTCACATTTTTCCATTTTCTTTTCCTGCTGAGTAAGTGATTACTTTGCGCGCTGAGTAGTGCCGACGGTTCGGCAACGCCGATGGCGCCGACGTGTTTGAGCGCTGCAAAGGAAATTTCAAGATTAGTCAGTCTATTAATGGTGTTGCTGTCAAAGAAATCAATCTGCCAGCAATTATCCTTGGCTAATAGCAGGAGACCAACTTCATCATTTTTTTTATCGATTGAGGACAGGTTACGGATACTTGACCTGCTAAAATGCAAGTCATTGAAGAGTTCGTTTATGGCGTCCTCGAACTCGTTCACAGGGGTGCCGCGATTGCAGCCGATTCCAACCACAAGGTTGCGGGGTCTGAACACCGGACAGCTGTGATCACTCCCTGTTAAATGAGAAACCACGAAATCTGCATGGTGGGGCTCTGCGACCTGTTTTAAACCAGTCGGTAAAGATGCTACTTCCACATCTGCGTAGAGGGAAAGTTGTCCCTGGTTGACAAGCAGGGTGGATAATGCCGTTAACTCCTCACGACTGGGGGAGAGGAGTTGCTGTTCTTTGGCCCAGAGGTCGAGAGCAACCAGTTCCAGTGTATCAGAGGATGTGGTAATCACAGGTGTTCCGCCGGTGAGTTCTGCAACCTTTCTGGCAAGTGCATTGCCGCCACCAACATGCCCGGACAGCAGGCTGATTGCATGACGACCTTTTTCATCCAGAACAATGACACAGGGATCGGTAAGTTTGTTGACAAGGAGCGAAGCGATGGAACGTACCACAATTCCAGTGGCCATGATGCAGATAAAAGCATCGTAATCCTGCCAGTTCTCAGCTATTGTCTCTGCGATTTTTTGGCCATCCTCTTTTTCAAGGAGGTCGGCATTATCCAGTATCGTACAGAGTTTAGCTGCAATTTCTCTGCCGCCCCGGGTTATGGCAATAATGCCAATGTTCATGGACGGTTGCTTCCCTTTCTGTAGCCGTGGGTGAATGCCTGGTCATACAATTTGGAAAGGGCGGGAGGCGGCCCATCAGCCAGCACTTTTCCGACTGCGATGATTGCGGTCTTTTTTATACCAGCTTCTTTCACCTGAGCTGCGATGGTGGACAGCGTTCCCCGGATTTGCTTTTCGTCCGGCCAGCTGACTTTTTCAACGATGGTAACCGGCGTATCTTCAGGATAACCTCCTGCAAGAAGATCGCTTACAACGTCTTTTATCATACCGACACTGAGAAAAATCATCATGGTCGCCTGATGTGAGGCCAGCAAGGCAAGGTCCTCTTTTTCCGGTACCGGAGTTCTGCCGCCGCGGCGGGTGAAAATGACTGTCTGCGATACCTCCGGCAGGGTGAGCTCTGTCTTTAACGCAGCCGCAGATGCCAACCCGGAGCTAACGCCGGGAACAACGTTGTAAGGGATATTCTTTTCGTTCAAGAGGGCAATCTGTTCATTGATAGCCCCGTAGATTGACGGGTCTCCGGTATGTAAACGGACGACTTTTTTCCAGCCTGCCAGGATTTCAGGGTGATTGCGAACACCTCGTCGAGATTTAGCCCGGCCGAATCATGAATTTCCGCCTTGAGCCCGGTAATAAGTGCTTTTGGAACGAGGCTGCCGGTGTAGATGACCACCTCGGCCTCCTGCAGCAGGCGCTGGCCTTTAACCGTAATCAGTTCAGGATCACCCGGACCGGCGCCGACGAAATGGACATCATGTCGCACGCCCTTGCCTACCTCTTTATCAACATCTACCTCGTTCATCTTGTTCCTGTCATAATGGTTATCGGATTGAAGTCTAAAGTCCTGCCGTCCGGCTCAGTTCTGGTAACTTTTATAACTGATGATGTAACGGTAAAGCCGTGTTTGTTCATCAGCTCGGGTGCCGCCTGGACGGTCTTTTCGATGACGCCGTTGATTACCAGGCGACCTTCACTGTCTAAACGTTTGTCGAGAAGTTCAACAATGGTGGGGAGTGCACCACTACTTCCACCAATGAAGACCCGATTGGGATCTGGAAGGTGGGCAAGCGACTCCGGGGCCCTGCCAAAAACGGGTACTATATTGTAACAACGGAATTTGACAATATTATTCTTTATATTCTCGATTTCTTCTTCTTTATGCTCAATGGCATAGACGGTCAGTTTTGGGTTTGATCTCGCCGCCTCAATGGACAGAGAACCGCTGCCGGCACCGATATCCCAAAGTATTCCCTTGGTTGGCAGTTGCAGTTGGTGCAGGGTTGCTGCCCGTACTTCATTTTTGGTGATCAGCCCACGGCTATGCTGGATTGAATCCTCCGTCAGGCCGAAGCCGTACCTGTATGCATTGTTGTCAGAGGTCATGGGAACCAGCAAACACAGGATGTTGAGAGCAGAGAATGTCTGTTTACTCGCCTGCAAAAGAGTGCCGTGAAATACTTTTTCACTCGCAAGGCCAATATCTTCAGCGACCAGCATTTTGATCCTCTCCGGCAAAACAGTTTCCCCGATCAGCTGGAGGTAGTCCAGAAGCTGGCTGGCAATTCGGTCGGGACTGTTGTCACTATCGGTCAGGACAAGATTTTTCTGATTGCTCAACAGTAAGCCGGGGATATTGCCGGAGTTACGGCCGTGCAGACGGGTAATCTTTGCATCATCCCAGGGTATCTTAAAGAGGGCGCAGGCCCTTTGTATGGATGATAATGCGGGATACACCTGCACAGTATTTTCTGGAAATTCAGCAAGCAACCGACGACCAATTCCATAAAAGAGCGGGTCGCCACTGGCCAATACCGCCACATTACCTTGCTGCAAGGTGGTGCGGATAGCATCAATAGCTGTGGCCAGAGGCGTGATGGCCATAAATTGACACGGCAGGTGAGCTGTTAAGTCAATGAACCGTTTTGTGCCAACAATTAAGCTGCATTGGGTCAATATTTTTTCCTGTTTGGCTGACAGGATGGAATCGGCTATACCGAGGACATAAAGTTTATACATGGGTGATGACTTCCGCCTTATGATTGACCAGATAAACTTTCACTTTGGTACCGGTTACCTCCTGGCAGTAATCCTGGGCCTTGAGGCAGACTGCTTCCACCAGCTGATTTTTTCCGGCTGCTTCGATATGAGTATACATTTCCCGAGCGGTATTGGATTTTTCAATTTTTTGTAACAGCTCTCCGCCAGCACCGAGACTGGCAAGCAGCTTGGCTCCGTCCACCATCTCCAGGGCTCCGTTACGTACGTGGGTCTGGGGAACGCGCAGGGCGGCTTTCATTATTTTTGCCCACATTCCTGAGAGGTGGACCGTTTTGAAATTCCGTATGGCGGCTTCTTTCAACGAAAATTCGAGGTAGTCACCCATCATGGCATAGGCTTCCTCCGGCAGCTCAAGAAGCTGCTGTGCTCCTTTTTCGGAAGTTCTGCCGGTGGAGAGTACAACATCCGAGAGCCCGGCTTCCCTGGCCACGTCCATCGATGCTTTGATGGTAGCTGTCCAGGCGTCGGCTGAGATTGGACGGACAATGCCGGTGGTGCCGAGAATCGATAAACCACCAAGGATTCCAAGTCTTTTGTTGAGCGTCTTGTCGGCCAGCTCTTCACCCCTTGGTACCGAGATGGTGACGGTGACTTTTTGCTCTTTAATTACTTCCTGAACTGCATCAGTAATCATCTGTCGGGGAACCGGGTTGATAGCAGGCTGGCCAACTTCTATGGCAAGTCCTGGTTTGGTGACGGTGCCGATACCTTTGCCTCCGCATAATAAAATGTTGCCCAAGAGGACAGATTTGACAGGATCGGCGGATGTGTGACCTGAACTGACAGTTGCCTCAATCTCAGCCCGGTTTGTTACATCAGGGTCGTCGCCTGCATCTTTAATAACTGATGCCGTTGCCGAACCAGCGCTAACTTTGCACTGATGGATCGCAAATTTTACTCGATTTCCAGCAGGGAAAGGGATTTCGATGTTTTCCGGGCATGAGCCATTTATCAGGCTATATGCAGCAGCTTTTGCAGCAGCTGCTGCACAGGAACCAGTGGTAAAGCCACTGCGGAGACGTTTTTTTTTCTCCGCCATAATTATTCAGCCGCAAGACGGATAAGAGCATTGACGATTGCTGCGGCCACGGGACTGCCACCCTTGCGGCCAAGACTTGTTATATAACAGTTATTTTGTTCTACCAGCAGGTCCTTGGATTCGGCTGCATTGACAAAACCCACCGGAACACCAACCACAAGAGGAGCTTCGACCGGTTGCATGGCGGCAACACTTCTAATGGTTTGGACCAGGGCAGTAGGTGCATTGCCCATGGCGACAATGCCAATATTCTGGTTAAGGGACATCTCAATGGCCAGCTCTGATCGTGTCTTGTTTTCCACCTTGGCGCGGGCGGCAACCTCCGGGTCGGCTACCCGACAGAGCACCTTGCCTCCCCATTTGGCAAGCATTACCTTACTGATACCTGAGGCCACCATGGTGACATCGGTGAGGATATCTTTACCCTCGCGAATGGCTTTGATCCCGGCCTCAATGGCACCAGGGGCAAAGCGCATATTATCGCCAAACGAAAAATCGCCGGTAGCATGGATGACCCGCTGGACGATCTTAAACGTCTTTTCGTCCAGATCGGTTGGACCGAATTCTTCTTTAATTATTCTAAAGCTCTCCCCTTCAATATCTCCAGGAAGGATCTTTTGTAATGTCACAGCCATAATATCACTCTCGGCAAAAATTAATAAATTCACTTGCTACTTGCGGTGCGAAACCGAAGTGCAGATGCATGTAGCCGCCAAGGACCTTTTTGTAGGTGTAGCCTTCGCTTGTGCCGTTATTTACTGCATAGACACGTTCAATATGGGCAGGCATTTTGTCGATACTGGAATAATGAAATTCATGCCCGCGTAAAATCGTACCAACTGGGCCAAAACAACAGGGTGACCGGGTTGTAACCTCCCTGTATCCGAGACTGGCTCGGGTCTTTTGCATACGCGCCTTTACCGGGAAGGCGCCGACCATTTGGTGAAAAACATTGTCCTGATCAATGATGCCTTCGGTGAGGTACATAAAGCCACCACATTCAGCATAGACAGGTCGGTCGTTTTCAACCCATTGCCTGATTGCGGAAATCATCGGCAGATTATTGCTTAACCTTTCTGCATACAACTCAGGGTACCCTCCACCCAGGTAGAGGGCGTCAAGGTTGCCTGGCAGCTCAGTGTCCGTGAGGGGGCTGAAAAAAATCAGCTCACAGCCGGCTGCACGTAAAATATCAAAATTATCTTCATAGTAAAAACAGAAGGCTTTGTCCCGTGCAATCCCTATCCGGCATCGACCCTCGTTCGCCGTATTTGTCTCGTTCGACTCGTTCGTTTTTGAAGATGAGGAGACAACAGGCTGAAGGCCATTTTTAAACAATTTCTCAATCCGGTCCAGATCGACATGCTCTGTAATTGTTTTAGCAAGAAGCTGTATCGCCTCCGGGCTAAGAGGTGCCTCGTCTTCGGTCAATAGTCCGAGATGACGACTGGGGATTTCGAACTCCAGTGTTCTTGGCAGATATCCGAGGATTTCTGCCTCACAGTGTTCCCTGATGGCATCGCTTACCAGCTGCAGGTGTCTCTCGCTGGCAATTCTGTTAAGGATAATACCTTTGGGCGCGGCTTTGGGTCGCAGGGTTTCAAAGCCCTTGACGATGGCGGCGGCGCTCTGGGCCATGGACCGCACATCAAGAACCAGAATTCCTGGGATATCCAGGGTCTCGGAAAGGGAACCGCTGGAAGAGATACCGCCGTCAAACATGCCCATAACCCCTTCAATGATAGCAATGTCGGCGTCTCGACTATTTTGAAAGAGCGTCTTTCTGGAAAATTCTTCACCACTCATCCACAGATCAACATTGCGCGATACCTTGCCGGTAATGAGGCTGTGCAGGCCTGGATCGATAAAATCCGGGCCACATTTGAAGGGTTGTACTGAATAGCCCTTTTCCTTGAAGGCGGCCATCAGGCCCAGGGCAACCGTGGTTTTACCCGATCCGCTGGAGGTGCCTGAAACAATAAATGTTGGAATTGTTTTGTTGGTCATTTGCTAACTAGTTTAGGACTTCTTGTGGATAGAAAAGTGCATTGAGTTTTTCAATCCCATCAAGGATACGGAGAGTAGGCCGTGACACCAGTGCTTCCTCAATAAGATAAACCTGTCCATTACGCACAGCCTTAATTGCCCCAAACCCAGGTTCATTGATGATGGTAGTTACTTCCACCGGATTCATTCTGCCATGCTGGGCCAGAAAGATATCAATCTCGTGTCCGTGACTGAGCAACTGCTCTTTGCCGTAGAAAGCAATATTCGTATTACGAACCTGCCTGGCGTCAGCTGCAATATTAATAGCTCCGGCCTGCTCAAGAACAAACACCCCTATACTTTCCGGGGCAAAAGTTTTCATTTTCTTATGAATCGACTGAAAGTAAACTTTTGGTCGCTGGTCCACCGTCACATCCTTCAAACTGTTATGAACGACCTTAAGGCGGGATTTGAAAACTGCAATCATTTCTTTAGCCTGTGCTTCATGGCCAATAAGAATCCCAAGTTTTTCCCAGTAGCCAAACATTTCATCAACACTATTAGGTTGCAGGGAGACTACGGCAATGCCTGCCTGCTTCAGTTTATCAATGAATTGTGGGTAGGATCGTTCGATCATAGGCCGGACCAGGACAAGATCGGGCTGCAGGGCTATGAATTTTTCCGGATCCTCACGATAGGAAAAACGTGGTTTGCTGGTAATGGATGATGGGTAGTCATCGGACCTGGAGATACCCACCAGGAGATCTTCAGCCCCGAGGCTACAGAGGTTTTCAGAGTGGGCGGAATAGAGGGAGATGATTCTTTTGAACGGTTTGGCGACACTGATCGTCTGCCCGGAGCTGTCAATGAGAGTTTGTACACCGTTAGCCATGGCCATTCCGGGCAGCAGAAGCCAGCAGAGCAAAGAGAAGAAGATGCTGGTGCGGCCATAGCGTGCGGCTATTGTAGATAGAGATTTTAGTGCAGACATAGAGTTATTGTTCCCAATATTGAAAACTGACCTGCCGGGCATTATTAAAGGGATCTAAAGCCACCTTCGCCTGTACATCGAACACCTCGGAAATCGTTTCCGCGGTCATGGTTTGACCAGTCGGACCATGTCGACTGATCTCTCCGTCTTTCATAAAAATAATCTGGTCACAATAGGCTGCGGCCAGGTTCAAATTATGGATGACGGCTATCACCGTTCTTCCTTCTGTCTGGACGAGTCTTCTGGCTACATTAAAAATCTGCAGGGTGTATTTTACGTCAAGACTTGAGGTCGCCTCATCAAAAAGAAGAACAGGAGCATTCTGGGCCAAAGCCCGCGCCACCACAGCGCGCTGTTTTTGCCCGCCGGATAAACTGTTGGTGTAGCGATCCCTGAGGTCACTGATACCTATGCACTCCAGGGCTTGATCGACAAACTGCCAATCTTCTTTGGAGGGAGCAGAAAAACGGTCGATGTGTGGATGTCTGCCCATAAGGACAATCTCTTCAACAGTAAAACCAAAGCCGGTGTCAAATTCCTGGGGGACGAGAGCCAGTTGTTGGGCCAGATCTTTTTTAGTGTAGGTATGAAGTTGTTTTCCCTTATAGACAACGGTGCCGGTCAGTTGCTTTTTGCAGCCGGTGAGGAGATCGAGCAAAGTTGTTTTGCCGCAACCGTTCGGGCCGATGACCCCGTAAAATTTACCGGGCTGGAGGGTGAGATTGACGTCGTGCAACACAGGAGTTGTGCCGTAGGCAAAAGAAACATCCTTAATATCGAAAAGAGGGGTATAAGACGCATTGTTACTCATAGCTTTTCCCTTTTTGTTTTTGCCTGAAGATAACGCAAAAAAATGGTCCGCCA
Source organism: Desulforhopalus sp. (assembly GCA_013139415.1). Classification (GTDB taxonomy): domain Bacteria; phylum Desulfobacterota; class Desulfobulbia; order Desulfobulbales; family Desulfocapsaceae; genus Desulforhopalus_A. Next base: position 4,427 of record WTAT01000234.1, on the reverse strand, counting down.
ATGAGAGCAGTAAGCACACCGATGGGCACTTCCACAGGGAGAACTGCGCGGGTGATGGTGTCGGCTAGGAGCAGCAGAATTGCCCCCGCCAGGGCCGAGACAGGCAGCAGTTTGCGGTTGTCTGGTCCTACCAGGTATCGCATCAGATGTGGCACAATCAATCCGATAAAGCCGATGATGCCGGTAACTGCAACGCAGACTGCTGCCACCAGCGAAGCGGTGAGCAAAAGGATCTTTCTTACCTTGGCTGTCTCCACTCCGAGAGTATCCGATGATCGCCTGCCAAGACTCATGATGTTCAGGTCCCGACCATAATAAAGTGTCACCAGTGTGCCGAAGATGAGGGTGGAACCGACCAGCCCAACACCGTTCCAGGTGCTTGATGCAAAACTGCCCATCAACCAGAAAATGATGATAGCCACCTGCTCATCTGCGATATATTTAAGAAAACTGATACCAGCGGACAATATAGCCCCAACTATGACCCCTGAAAGAATAAGGGTCTGGGCGGAGATCTGTCCGTTAAAGGTGGAAAGTCGCATAACCAGGAGCAGGGTGAGAATTGCACCGATAAAGGCAAAAATTGGTGTGGAAAAGTGGCCGAGCATGGTGATGTTGGCAAGGAGCGCAAGAGATGCTCCAAAAGCAGCACCGCTGGAAATACCGAGGGTATATGGATCGGCTAAAGGATTGAGCAGAATACCCTGATAGATAACACCTGAGAGGGCCAGCCCACCTCCGACAAGGGCGGCGGTAAGAATACGCGGCAGTCGGACATCCATCACCACATAGGGTATGGTAGTTTCTATACCCTCAAGCCAGCTCGTATCACCAAATACTCCTGCACCAATAACCCGAAGGATATCTCCTGGTGCTATCACCATATATCCCATTCCCGTGGAAACAATAATGGCGAGAACCGTGCAGAGGATTAAAGTGACGGTGAGAAAGAGAAATTTTTTGTCTGAATGGCGATACATTATTTTTTTAAATGGCTGGTTTGACTTTAACTCAGGCTAGATAATAATAAATAACAGCAACCAGGATAACACAAAAAGCCCTTGCTGCCTGGCTGATGCCGACGAGTTGTACGGCCAGTTGGGGAGAATATATTCCGGTATAATAGGGAAGTTGATGGCGAATTGCCCTGATTGGAGTCGAGAGAATATTGCCAACCAGCAAGGCCAGAATAACCTCTTTATAGGTGAGACTATTTTCGGCAAGTAGCACGCTTGCAGCTGCCAGGCCGGCGGAGAATTCTGCGGTTACATGTAAAATGACGATGCCAAGGCTTTGTGGGTTGAGCCATGATAGAAACCACGCCTTGTTGGCGATGAACTCTTCTATCTGGGTGAATAAACCATACCTGTTGAAAAGAAAAAAGAGCAGATAGACAGGGATCATGAATTTCAGGATCTTACCGATACGTTTTTTAAGCCGTTTTATACTCTTGGTAAAAGCCGTCTTCCAGCCGATTTTGGCCTTTTGTGGTGATGGAACTTCACAGGCTCCGTCACTTACAGGGAGCAGCATTCTGCCGGCAAGGACGACGAGGATTGTCTGCAGGATGGCGGCACTGAAGGTGAGGCCGACATAGAGCAAAGCGCCCATCTTGATAAGTGGTGCGGTGAGGAAGAAAATTGTTGGCAGATGGAGAAAAAATCTTGGCAGGGAATTAAACAGGTTGGCAAGGATCAGTTCCTTTTTGCTCATCTGTCCCTTATCAAAGGCTTCGGCCAGCATCGTGTTAGCGGAGACCCCTGAAAAAAAGGCGACCGAAAAACTAGCCCCGGTGATCACCGACAATCTTCCGATGCGGATGAGAGGACGCGCCAGTGTCGCCAGTCTGTGGGTCCAGTTCAGACTTTCAATAAAATTCGCAATAAATAGACCGATAGTGATAAAGAAGGTGATTCTGATGACTGGCAGAACGACCTGTGGCCATATCGCTGTTATGAGATCCTGTTCCATGGGGTTTTACTCAATGTATAATGACACTGAACAACAAAAGATAATCGAGTTTTCAACGGGCGATACTACACCTCATGGGCAAGAAAGAAAATAATTATTATCAAAAGAATGGCATGGGAGATTTAGCCCGCCAAAGTGTTGGAGGTGGCGAATCCTGTAGGTTTATACGTGCGAAAAAATAGTTGACTTTCTTTTAAGCTATTGCTTAAGTGAGACGGAGTTTCAGGTGCTTTGAAAAAGCTTAATAGGGAACCTCGTGGGAATCGAGGACGGACCCGCCGCTGTAACCGGGAACAGATTTCACGTTTTGCCACTGGGAGCATCTCCTGGGAAGGTGTGAAAGATGGATGATCCGGAAGTCAGAAGACCTGCCTGGAATGACGGTACAAGCCATCCCGTGGAAAAGGATGCTACATCGATACGAGGAAAAACAGGGACTCCCCGGATCATAATTTGATTCGGGGATTTTTTTATTCTCCGGCCCTGAACATTTTTTTGCACAGGAGCATAACCCATTGAGCATATCGCCGATGCGGCAAGTGAAAGGGGGGGGATCTCTTTGCAGTGACATCAACGGGCTCATCAATGATGGCGTTGCATGATTTCCTTTCAAGGGCTCAGAGCACATGCGTTTTTCTGATGATAACTAAGTAATTTTAACAGAAGGTGGGTAATGCAAGGGACGTTTTATGTTGTAGGAGTAGGGCCGGGAGATCCGCAGTTGATGACCTTGAAAGCTGCAAAAACTCTGGAAAACTGTGATGTCTGGTTTGTGCCCTCCGCCTTTGAAAACGGTGGCAGTATGGCCTTGAAAATTGCCTCTGGTGCGGTAAGCAGGGAAGGTAAGACTATCCTTAGTCACCGTTTTCCGATGAAACAGATCCACAGGGGTGAAACCCCCGATCCGGAAGTAAAAAGTGCCTGGCAGAAGGCTGCAAAAATCATAATGGCATCTCTTGCTGACGGACAGGATGTGGTCTTTCCAACCCTTGGTGATCCTGCAATATATTCAACCGGTTTTTATGTCTGTGAAACCTTGCAGGAGTATGGTTCGCCGTTTAAAGTGGAAATCGTACCCGGGGTTTCTGCAATCGGGGCATCTTCCGCAGCAGCCGCTCTGCCGCTTTGTCTCGGGGACGAGCGTCTGGTGGTAATCCCCGCCACCTTTGAAAATGAACGTATTCGGGAGTTACTCGAGCTGAGTGATGTCGTCGTTTTTATGAAAGTGTATAAGGTGATGGAAAGGTTGGTGGGGCTACTGGAGGATCTCGGTCTTGTCGAAAATGCGGTTCTCGTTGAGCGTTGCAGCCTGGATGATCAAAAAGTCTGGACAGATGTTCGTGATGCTGTCGGTCAGGATATTCACTATTTTTCAACTATGGTGGTGAGAAAAGACAGGTGTGTATGAGGTGCGTAGCATCTTCGTTCACTTCACACCCCACACTTAAAGATTTTTTTGTGTCTAACCCCGACAGGCGGGGGTCTTGAACTAAACACCCCTCGAGGGGGTACTGAAAAGAGTGACAGGTTTTCTGGAGTACTCAGTTCAGTGCCCCCTTGAGGGGTGAGGCACTAAAATACTAACGAATTATCGCTTTTTTTGAATGGTATCCGCTTTTTACAGTAGTGTTGGGCATCACAATAGCCCTCTTGGCCAGGAGGCTTCCCGGGCTGGTCACGGAATTGCAACCGGTTTGACAGCCATCTCCAAGGATTGCTCCTAGTTTGCGTCTGGAGGTGTCGATTTGCTGTCCCTGATAGAGGATGGACACATTGCCGGGTAAAAACTTGAGATTGGCAAGTTTTGTTCCCGCTCCCAAGTTGACATCGTTGCCCAGGATTGAATCGCCGACATAGGCAAAATGGCCAGCTTTGGCATCGTTTAATAAGATAGAGTGCTTTATTTCCGTGGTATGTCCCAGAACACATCTTTTGCCGGCAAGACAGTAACCTCGCAGGTAGGCTCCCTGGCGAACTTCACTCATATCCCCGATAATGGCAGGAGATTTTATCATTGCCCCTGTTTCGACGACAACTCCATTGCCAAGGGCTATCTTTTTACCTATAAGAACCGCACCGGCCATAATCACCGAGGCACCTTCCAGTAGCATCCCTGCTCTTTTTACCTGCAATTCTCCTTTGGTGGCGTCTCCGTAGTTGATTTCCAGGTCGTTGAAACACAGGGTTTGGCCTTTGTGTATTATAATAGGCTCGGTGAGCGGGACACCGTCCCTGATGTACACATTATCATATTTCGGATATTTGTATGTATCCATATAGTCTTTCAGATCATTCAGTGGTTGCCACACATAGGCCGTTGGATCAAAGAGTTGCTGATCCGGGAATTCTGATAAATCAAAAAAAGATTGAGTGGTTAGCATATTATCCTCTTAGCAATTGCGGGATGAGTATTTTCTTGGAAATTATTTTTTAGTGCCTTACTCCAGAAAACCTGT
>WTAT01000492.1 GCA_013139415.1 Desulforhopalus sp. | reverse complement strand
AAGCAGGAGGAGGCCGATAATCCAGTTCAACCTGCGACCCTTACTGATCCCACCGGTCAAAAATACTCTGCAGAAGTGCAAAAATGTGACAATGACCAGCAGGTTGCCAGACCAGTAGTGGATATTTCGCAACCAGCCGGCAAAATTCCCTTCCGCATACATAAACTGTACAGACTGGTATGCGCTCTGAGCGTCTGGAGTATAGGATAACTTTTGCAGAACACCTGTTATAAAGAGGAGCAGGATAAGCGTAGTTGCCATACCTCCAAGCCCGAATGTCAGGGTGAAACGTAGCGTTTCCAGTGGCACAGTTCGAGGATGAACATGGAGGAGAAAATCACCGGGAAACTGTTTTTTGCGCTTAATGTGTAAGGATTTCATCTATCCTGGTCATTGTAACTTATTGTGCTATCTCGAAAAAGTATTGAATTGCCGAGCCTAGAATACTCTGGCAAAACATATGCGTCAACATCCACTGCCGTAGAGTAGGTTTGCCAGGCAGGTAACGTAATAAAGGATTGTGAAGTTCGGAAAATCGGGCTTGTTGTTTTTTGTGAGCCCGAGAATGTTGCGAGTCAACCATTTTCGCTGAGTTGTTTCCCAACGTGTCGGGAGATAGTACCACTCGTGTTTAGTGCCTTACTCCTGAAAGCCTGTCATTCAGTTCAATACCCCCTTGTGGGGTGTTAGTTCGGATGAGGTTTAGGAAAGTACTTCGCAAGTGTTTGTTTTAATAAATTAATAATATCTCTTGACCAATTAGCGCATCCCAAACCGGACAGGAATTTGAGAAAATGATTACAAACAACTGTCTTTTACTGATTCAATCCAGTTTTACTAACTGATAGTTTAGCCCTGCAACGTGCTAATTCGAGAGACACTTCTTGCCCTGACCTTGGTGTGAGGTCATCAGTCGATGCAAGATGCTTCCAATATCACAGCAGAAGATGATAACGGTCCGGATGTGGATTCAATGGTGATGGTAGAAGTGAAAAACGGCAAGTTTACCCTGGCGAAATAAGGCAGGCCTTGGAGTATCCCAACCTCTTGCCGCATTCAAACACGAAGTCCCTGATGAGATTTTTGATCAGGGACCTCCTGCTTTTCATCGACTCTGCACTGTGACCGGTTAAGTTTTCCGGTCAACTCTTCGCCTCTCAGGGCAGCTTGCCACACAGCCATCTTTTTCACGAATCTAAGGTGATAATAGTACCATGGCAACACCACCTGGGTTTCCTCTTTAACATGCTGAAATTGCACAGGTGATAAAAACCCAGTTCTTCAATTTTCCCTCACTGATGGCAGTTGTAAAATCCACTCATTCGGGTGCATCAGTCTAGCGAGTCAAATCTGTTTATGATAAGCTGAAGCATCTACAGTGCAATAGTATGTAGTTCTCCAATAATTTCCTTATCCTTTACCTTGGTCTCAAAATGACGGATTTGGCTGAAATCACGGATCCCTCCGGAACAGAAGATATTCTCCAATTAGGAGATCTGTTCAGAAAGGCCCCAATCGGTATACTGCGCACCACAAGCGATGGTCGTATTTTGATTGCTAACCAGGCCTTTGCAGACATGCTCGGGTACAGTTCTTTCAAAGAATTTTCCACGCTCTTTAAACAAAATGTAACCGATCTCTACGAAGATCCTCTGTCCCGTAAACACTTTCTTGACATGATAGTGCAGCAACACGATTGTCCGGTTCATTTCGAAAGCCGCTGGCGGCGTAAGGATAACACTGTTTTTCCCTGCAGGCTCCATGTGCGACCCACTGTCGACAGCTGTGGCAATGTCCTCTATTTTGAGGGGTTTGTGGAAGACATTTCTGAACAGAAAGCCATTGAAAAAGCACTGCTTGCCGGTGGTGAAAGATATCGCAGTGTCTTTGAAAATACCGGTGCAGGAACCATCATTATTGAAAAAGATACCACAATTTCTCTTGCCAATAGCGGTTTTGCCAACCTCGTTGGGTACTCCAAAGAGGAGATTGAAGGAAAGATGCAATGGACGGAAATCATCGCCAAAGACGATGATCGTAAGCGGATGCTCAGGTATCACAACACAAGACGCGATTCTGCCGAAAAAGCTCCCATTGAATATGAATTTACTTTGAAAGACCGACAGGGAAATCATAAGGATGTCTTTCTTCGGGTCGATATGATTGCCGGAACAGACTGTAGCGTGGCATCCCTCCTTGATATCACCACTCTAAAATTGGCAAAAAGGAACCTCAGGGAAAGCGAGTCGCGGCTAACGGGTGTTCTCGAAGCATTTGACGGCTATATCTATATATGTACGGCCAATTATCAGCTCGTTTATATGAACAGGAAGTTGGAAAAAACAATGGGTCAGTCCCATGGCAGTCTTCTGTGTCATAACCGTATTTTCGATCTTGATTCCCCCTGCCCCTGGTGCGCCCAAAAACGCGTGTTTCAGGGCACTACTGTCAATTATGAGTTTCAACACCCCAGGGATAACCGTTGGTACTATGCGCTAAGTTCCCCCATTTACGAAGAGGAGAACCTCATATCCCAAAAGCAGACGGTTATGATCGACATTCACGAGCGGAAGTTGGCTGAAATGGCTCTGAAAGAACGTGAGGTCTACCTGCAAAAAGAAAATCTGCGCCTTCGGGAAAATATTCGAGACAGGTATAAGTTCGGATCCATTATTGGTAAAAGCGAGGCTATGCAGCATATCTATGAACTGATTTTGCGTGCTGCAGCAACGGAGGCCAATATTATTTTATATGGAGAATCCGGCACAGGCAAAGAGCTTGTGGCAAGAGAAATCCATAACATGAGTGAGCGCAGGGACCGCACTTTTCTGCCAGTCAACTGCGGCGCAATTCCAAGTCAACTCATGGAAAGTGAGTTTTTTGGTTACCGCAAAGGTGCCTTTACCGGAGCAGAGCAGAATAAGGCAGGCTATTTTGCTCAAAGTGACCACGGCACACTTTTCCTTGATGAGCTGGGCGAAATTGATGAGGCGATGCAGGTAAAGTTACTTCGCGTATTGGAAGGGAACGGATACACCCCTTTGGGTGGTTTGGAACCAATACAACCCGATGTAAGGATCATCTCTGCGACCAACAGAAATTTACGGTCAATGCTTGAAAAGAATACCATGCGCGAGGATTTCTTTTATCGAGTTCACATCATCCCCATTACTTTGCCGCCCCTCAGGGATCGACGGGATGACATTCCGCTCCTGGTTGAACATTTCATGGTCAAGCATGGCAAAGGTTCTCCTCCCCATCTTCTCAGCGGCCACGATTTGGAAAAATTGATGCAGTACGACTGGCCTGGCAATGTCAGAGAACTGGAAAACACCATCCAGCGTTTTCTCAATCTGCATACTCTTGAGTTTGTCGGGGCAAGTGTTGAGAATAACGACATAGTTAGACGATCAAGACCCGCATCTGTAACGGTCCCAAAGATACCTCTTCGCGAGGCGGCACAGCAGTTTGAAAAAGAGTATATTCTGCAACAGCTGGAGGCCTGCCAGTGGAACCGTACTCGAACTGCCAAAATTCTAGGCATACAGAGAAAAACCCTCTATCTCAAAATGAAACAATTGAACATAATGACCTTAGAGGAGTAATTAAAAACCCGAATTGAGTCATCTGTGACTCAAATTATTTTTATTGTATGATTATAATAAGATGCAGCGCCACTCTCTTTGGCATTGAGTAATTTATAACTCACCCCTGTCTCATTGCAGATCTCGTCCTTTGTATCTAATTTCCTGTATTTGCACCCATTGTCTGTATGTCATCTCTGGCATGTTGCTTGCTAGTTATCGTCTTGTAGAAAGGACCCAACGAAAAAGATCTGTAAACGATACAATTTCACCCACAAGAAATCTATATTACCAGGAGGTTCCATGCAGACAAAAATCATCGCTTCCACCCCCTCAGCCTTTTCCCATCCTCTTCTCATTAAATACCTGCTGACAATGCCGTTGATCTATTCTCCACAACAGAAAATAGTGTATCGTGACCAGAAGGAGATCACCTATACACAACTTGGCACTCGGATATGCCAATTGGCCCACGGTCTAAATAAACTGGGAGTCCAGGCTGGTGATACCGTGGCCGTTATGGATTGGGACTCTAACAGGTACCTTGAATGTTACTTCGCTGTGCCGATGATTGGAGCTATCCTGCATACCGTTAATGTGAGGCTTTCTTCCGAGCAGCTTCTCTATACCATTAACCATGCCGAAGATGACGTTATTCTGATAAATTCTGAGTTCCTGCCTCTGTTAGAGGAGGTGAAGGATAAACTCTCCACAGTAAAAAAGATTGTCCTACTCACCGATTCTGAAACACCAGTCCAGACATGTATGCTCATCGATTGCGAGTATGAGGCCATGCTCCGTGAAAATCCCGAAGAATATACATTCCCGGATTTTGATGAAAATTCCATAGCGACAACCTTTTATACCACCGGCACCACCGGCTTACCCAAGGGTGTATATTTCAGCCATCGGCAACTTGTTTTACATACCTATTCTACTATGGCAGCGCTCTGTGGTTATGACGGCCAGGCGCGAGTGAGTTCGTCCGACGTCTATATGCCTATCACTCCAATGTTTCATGTCCATGCCTGGGGCATGCCATATCTTATGACGCTGCTAGGTGCAAGACAGGTCTATCCAGGGCGCTATGAGCCGGAGATGCTGTTAAAAATGATCACTAATGAAAAGGTGACCTTTTCCCATTGTGTACCAACAATAATGCATATGTTGCTTAGTTCTCCAACGATAGATGACTGCAATCTGACTGGCTGGAAAGTGATCATAGGTGGGTCGGCCCTCTCAAGTAGTATGTGTAAAGCCGCTCTTAAAAGGGGCATTAATCTGTATACCGGCTACGGCATGTCGGAAACATGTCCTATACTGACTCTAGCCAATTTAAAACCCCATATGCTTGAATGGGATGAAGATGACCAGATAAAGATACGTTGCAGGACAGGCTTGCCGATAAGCAATGTGCAACTTGAAATCATTGACCCGGAGGGAAATCCCGTCGTTCATGATGGAAAATCAGTGGGAGAGGTGGTGGTCCGCACACCCTCGCTCACCCAGGGATATTTAAAAGATCAGGAAAAAAGTGAAGAACTCTGGGCTGGCGGATGGTTGCATACAGGCGATATAGGGTTTATCGATGAGGAGGGCTACCTGCAGATTACTGACAGACTAAAAGATGTCATTAAAACAGGAGGAGAGTGGATTTCATCACTTGAACTGGAAGACATAATCAGCCAGCATCCAGCAGTAAGCGAGGTAGCTGTAGTCGGTATAGCCGATGAAAAATGGGGGGAAAGACCTCTTGCCATGGTTGTACTCAAAGAGACAATTAAGGAGGAGGTTACGGAAAAAGATATCAAGGATTTCTGTATGACCTTTGTGGAAAAAGGAGTCATTCCAAAATTCGGGGTCCCCACGAAAATCATATTGAACCAAGAGATTCCTAAAACCAGTGTGGGAAAAATCAGCAAAAAAGATATCCGGGGGCAGTTTAAAGAATAACTAAGGAAGAGCTGCACTATCGGTTTACCGCTTCTTTCTTAATCGTCCAGGGCAGAGACACTTAACGACAGGCACCTCGGCCTGTGCTTGTTGCCCTGGATGATTAAGAGAGGACGATCAGGAAAAGCAAAAAACTGAAATTTGAGCAACAAGTATCGGAAGAGCTGTCAGCTGAGTCCTTCTGTATACCAGGAGATAAATGAGTCTGTTGGTCTATGAGCATTTTCGTTTGATATCAAGGTATGTGAAAAAAATAACCGGAGACATATAGTTTATATCGAAGTCTCGTTAGACTCGCTTATCTTCGAGGATTATTTTTTCACATAACGCGGGTATCGGGCGCAAAGGCCGTAAAGCAACGGGCTTATAAATAATGTTAGACAACAGTAAATCTAACCCCGGTAAATGGGGTTAGGATGAAGCTAAATCTATAAAAGTAATGGTCGCATCTTTGGGAAGGGCAAGTCCTACACTGACCTCGAGTGCCTTGAGAGTTCCCGAGATTACGGGGCAGGATATGTGGGGCTTGTCTTTAGAGAAACTTCAATGACCTGAGAGTTCAAGCTGCCCGTTTTTCTATCTTTGAACAGTTCTGTCATCACATTGATATCCGTATCTTTAAATATTTCATTAACTTTGTTCCAGTTAGTGCCTTACTCCTGAAAGCCTGTCATTCAGTTCAATACCACCCCCTCGAGGGGTGCTCTTTTCAGTACTCCCTCGGAGTCTGTCGTTTACCTGAGGGGTGCTCTTTTTAGTGCCCGCTTGACGGGTATAAAAAACAAGAAATCCGGAGAGTGTTTTGAAATTAGGAATTTAAAGTAACCTCCAAGGCACTTATACCCCCTTGTGGGGTGTTAGGACATTGACTGTCAATGTTCATTTTAGGAGCTTGTCCGAAAGGGCATTCTCGGACAGCCTCTTAGCAATGTATTCCCCTTGATCTTGATCGAAAAATTCAATTTTTCAAAGTACCCTAAAGTGAGTTTAACACAACAAAGTAGGACAGAAGGATAAAATTTATTGCCTATTTCTTGAGTCACATTGGTAATGATAAAAAATTTAGCTTATGATGGTTTAAAAGAAAAATCGGTTAACCTGCTATTTGAAAATAACTGGCTATCCGCTTAGCTCAAGCTTATACAACATGTAGTGTTAATCAGGTTCCTCAGAAAACGATTTCCTGCCGAGATACTGGTTCGATTGATATTGTTTGTTGCATGAGTCTAAAAACAAGATTTGCTCTATGTATAGATAATTTCGGATTAA